>DASRAT010000770.1:0-5733 GCA_035638015.1 Gemmataceae bacterium
CGCGAGCCGCCACCATCCTGCAAGGCGCGGGCGATTACGTTGCCTTCGAGGCGGAGAGCAACGTCACCTTCACCAACGGCACGCCTGCTTTTTGGATCACGACCAATGACGTCACCGCCAGTGCGAGCGGAGTCCTCTACATCGCGGGTACGACAGACAATGCGCTGGCCCCGCATAGCTTCGCGCTCTATCAGATCAAATTCTCGAAGGCCGGCACCTACAACCTTTATTACCGGTTCAGAGCCGACCCGGCGCGCACAGTGGCGGACCAATTTACTGCGAACAGTTGCTTGATTCCCAATGCGCTGGGAACGTTTACCACGGCGGGACCGGCGGGGTTGGCGGATTTCCACACGGCAGCGTCCAACGGCGGGCAAGCCCCGGCCAACAACGTGTTTGACTGGCAACGGGAGGCGGACAGCGCGACCTACGTGGTGTCTGATGCGGATGTGGCGGCCGGTGTCCCACTGGTATTGTCGATTGGCACACGCGAGGCCGGGTTCATGGTGGACCGCTGGGTCTTGAGTCCGGACCCCGCCCTCACCGATGCCGCGCTGGATGCATTGTCCAATTCAGACACCAGCGTCGTCGTACAAGGCGCCAACGACGCTTTTGTCGCATTCGAAGCGGAGAGCAAAGCCAGTTTGATCGCGGGCACACCTGCTTTTTGGATCACGACCAATGACGCCACGGCCAGTGCGAGCGGAGTGCTCTACATCGCGGGCACGACGGACAATTCGCTGGCCCCACACAGCTTCGCGCTCTATCAGATCCAATTCTCCAAGGCCGGCACCTACAACCTTTATTACCGGTTTAGAGCCGACCCGGCGCGCACCGTGGCGGACCAATTCACTGCCAACAGTTGTTTGATTCCCAATGCCCTAGGAACGTTTACCACGGCGGGATCGGCGGGGCTGGCGGATTTCCATACCGCCGCCTCCAACGGCGGGCAAGCCCCGGCCAACAACGTGTTTGACTGGCAACGGGAGGCCGACACCGCGACCTACACAGTGTCCGATGCGGATGTGGCGGCTGGTGTCCCGTTGGTATTGACGATTGGCACGCGCGAGGCCGGGTTCATGGTGGACCGCTGGGTCCTGAGTCCGGACCCCGCCCTCACGGATGCCGCGCTGGATGCGTTGCCCAATTCCGGCGCGCAGGTGGCCGCGCCCGCCATCGATAAGGCGGTCGGCTCCGCAAGCCTGACCACTGTCACGCTCCAATTCACCCGTCCCCTGGCGGCTGCAACGGTGAACGCAGGCCGATTCACGCTGAGCGGTGGCGTGGCCGTTACGGTCGCCGCGTTGGATGTGGACGACCCACGCCGCGTGACGCTCACTACCGGGGCGCAAACTCAAGGCACAGTCTATACCGTGACGGTCACGGGAGTAACTGACACGAGCGGTACCCCTGTTGGACCGAATACGACCAAAACGTTCACGGCGTGGAAACTGGCGGAAGGCTGGGCGACGACGGAAATCTATCTGGGCATTGTAGGCGCCACGGTCGCCGACTTGACGGGTGCCGCCGCTTACCAGGTGGGCACTCCCAGCGAAGTCCGCTGGGTGAAAGGATTCCAACTCAACAACGATCCGCGTGGCCCGAATCTCGGCGCTGAGCTCAACGCCTTGTTCACTCCGCCATCAGCAGGCGTTCACAATTTTTACGTGAACAGTGATAACGAATCGGAACTGTTGCTCAGCTTGAACGAATCCGAAGCCGGCTTGCAGTCTTTGAATATTTTCCCACTAAGCCCCGATGTATTCGATGAAGCGACGCTCGTAGCTTCGCCCACGCCGCTCGCGGCTGGCACTCGGTATCTGTTCGTTGGACGTGTGAAATCGGACGGTGGCGACTTCCGACTGAACGTCGCTTCTCAACCCGCCAGTTCGACCACACCTGCGGCTGACCTGCCGGTGCTGGGCGGCAGCCGCATCAGCACTTTCGTCAATCCGGACCTGGGCAACGTCACTTTCAACCAGCAGCCAGCCAACGCGACCGCTGCTGCCGGTGACCGCGCCCGCTTCTCCGTCAGGGTCACAGCAACGGAAGCGCCGGTTTACTATCAGTGGCGCGTCAACGGCGCGGTTATCCCGGATGCGACCCGCGTATCTTACATCACGCCTCCGCTTACGGCGACCGACAGCGGCAAGGTCTATAGCGTGGTGGTCAGTGTGGCGGGCAAGGATACCACCAGCAGCAATGCGACCCTCACGGTGCAAGGCACCAGCATCGGCAATCTTCAGCCGTATGTCGGCATCAACTTCGTCGGCGGCGGCGACAACGTTGGCGGCGCACTTACCGCTGTGGATGTGGCCGGTGTGGTCTGGCAGGAGAATTGGAACAATCTGGCCGGCTCCGCGTTTGACCAGGTCACACTCCGCGATGCGGCGGGCGCCACCACTCCAGTCACGTTCAGTGCAGCGCCGACTGAGCATTGGTACTGCGGGACACTCGCTGCTGGCGACGCCAACGGTACGATGCTTCAAGGATACATTGACGTGGGGGCGTCGCTGGATCCGTTCGTGTTGACGCTCAACGGCGTGCCCAGCGGAACCTACAATGTGGTCGTGTACAGCGTCGGCTTCCCATTCCAGGCGAGCTATGAAGAGGCATTCTCAGTGACCGGTGCCACGGCCTCTCCCACGCTTCACGTCAAAGCGGAATCCGGCCTGGAGTTCAATGCGAGCCCGGTCTTCCGCCGCATGACGAGCACGGACGAGAACAATCGCGGAGCCCTGGGCAACTACGTGCAGTTTGACAACGTGAGCCCTGCGGCGGACGGCTCCATTGCCATCTCCACGGCGTGGGAATCGACCAACGTCGGCAACACACACCAGCCGGCGGTGAATGGCATCCAACTCGTCAAGGTCGGCGCTCTGGCTATCCCGGCCACGTTGAGCGCCACGTTGCAAGGCGGGAGCCTTTCGATTTCCTGGACGGCTTCGGCTGCGGGCTTCGTGCTTGAATCCAGCGTGGCGTTAGGCACCGGCGCGTCCTGGGGCATCGTGGCAGGCACACCGAACCCGATCACGGGCGCAGGCTCCACCACTGTCAGCGCTACGACCGGCACGCGATACTATCGCCTGCAGAAATAGCGGTCGTAACGAACCACCGTGAAGGAGTTTCTGAATCTTTCCGACACCGACGCGCAATACATCGAAACGAAACTCGCGTTGAGCCGGCGGCTGCGGCAACTGCGCGAGCAACGTCACCTGACGCAGACCAAAGCAGCGGCCCTTCTCAAAACCAGCCAAAGCCGGCTCGCGCGCATGGAAGCGGGCGACCCTTCCGTTTCCCTGGACTTGCTGGTGCCCGGTCTGTTCGCGTTGGGAGCGACATGGAAGGAGCTAGCCTAACTTCCTAGAGAAATGAGCCAAAACATCGAAATTGCAGGGGATTTGCGAAAATGTGTAGCAAGTAATGTGTAAGTTAACATCAAAATATGCCTTGACCGGTTTATAATGATTAGCTTACTCTGTAGCCCGTGTTCGTCCAAGCCACTTCCTCTTCCCGTAAAAACGGTAAAACCTACGTCTCCTACCTCGTGCGCGAGGCCTTTCGCACTCCCGACGGGCCGCGCTCTCGCACCGTTTGCAATATCACCGGCTTGCCGGCTCCGACCCGCGATCTCATCGCCGCCTCCCTCAAAGGTCAGGACTTTCTTCCCGCCGGTCAGGTTCAGCTTTATGAGTCCCTGGACTACGGCGGCCTGGCCGTCCTCAACGACGCCTGGTCGCGCTTTCATCTCGACGAACTCTTCGCCGACCTGGGTTCGCCCCGTCAGCGCGGTCTGCTTCAAGCCATCCTCTACAGCCGCCTGCTCTTTCCCTGCCCCAAGCTGTCTTTGGCTCACCAGGCTCAAGGCACTTGGCTAGCTCAAGCTTGTGGCTTGGATTCCAAAGAATCGTTTAACGAGGACGATCTCTACACCGCGATGGATCAGCTCAACGGCCATTGGGTGAACTTGGAAAAACAACTCTACCAACGGGCCTTTCCCCAAACCGTGCGCCTGGTCCTCTACGATTTGACCAGTGTCTACTTCGAAGGCAAGGGGCCCACGCACTTGGCCCAATACGGCCACAGTCGAGATCACCGTGCTGATCGGCCGCAGATCCTCCTGGCCGTGGCGACGGACACCGAGGGCCCGCCCTTACACGTGTCGGTGCTGCGAGGCAACCGCAACGACACCCAAACTCTCCAAGGGCTCTTGCATACACTGCGGCGTCGCTTCGGGATCACTCAGGCGACCTTCGTGTTTGACGGGGGCATGAGCAGCCAGATCAACCTGGAGGCGATGACCGCGGCCGGCCTGGGTTATGTGACTCGACTCTCGGCCGCCACGCTCCGAAGCTTGGTGGCGGAATTGGCTCTGGAAAAGCAGATGGAGTTTGGGGATCGGCAAACGCTCCTGGAGATTACCCACCAAGCCAAGCGCTATGTCATTGCCGGTGGCCCGTGGCGGCAGCAACGGGATCAAGAACGGCGCCACAGCCGGATCGCCAAAGCCGAAGCGGAGTTATCACGGTTGGCGGCGGTCCAGCGCAAGAAAGTGGAGGTCCAAAAGCTGGCCAGCCAGGTGGGACGGAGTCTGCAACGACTCAAGGCCCACAAGTATTTTACCTATCACGTCGACGCGCAGGGACACTTGGAGTGGGAGCGCAAAGCAGAATTAATCGCCCAAGAAGCCCAACAAGACGGGTGGTATTTGCTGCACACCAACGAATCGGTGGAGCAGTGTCCGGGGCCGCAGGTCTTGGGACATTACAAGGGGTTGCTGGACGTAGAGGAGGCGTTCTGCGAACTCAAGAGTTACCTGGAAGTGCGCCCGATTCATCACCGGCGGCCCGACCGGGTGGTGAACCATGTTCGCTTGTGTTTTCTGGCGTACTGGTTAAGTGCGCGTTTGGGCGGAGAATGGCGCGCCAAAGGCGAGACGGAGGAAGTGCCAGGCGTCCTGCGCCACCTGCAAACCATTCGAGTGGGACGGTTGCAGATGGGCCAACACATTCATCGCACCGTGATGACCGAAGTTCCCAAGAGTTTGAACGAGCAGTTACAGAAGCTGGGCTTGGCCTCGCTCTTTGCGGCACCGCCAATTTAGTGGGTTTGTAGCCCGACGAAATCGAGAATACCTCGGTTTTGTTGGGCTTTTCGCTCAATGAGGGAGGAAGTTAGGCTAGGCAAAGCGGCGTAGCTTTGGCGCACGAGCGTCTTGGAGAGCGGCGACAGGGGTTCAGGGTAGTCGCCGCTTTGGACTGAACAATCCGCGCGCTCGAGTTCTGTGGCCAGAGCCAAAGCGGTGACTCGCTTCGCTCGTCCCCGCAGTCCAAAACCTGGCGGCAGAATAACGAGTTCATGTGCAGGGATGACGCTCCTGGTTCTTCACGTACTCGTCAAACTTGATCTTGAATGCCGGTTGACTTGTGAGATCGGAGGATTGCATGAGCATTGAAACCGGACAATTTTGACTTAATTGCCTGGTTTGGCCTGCAGCCATTCAATCGCGGCTCCGCTGGTCAATTGCCGGCCTTCGCCACCAACCAACAATTTTTCAGGCTGACCCAGAGCAAGCAGGCCAGGCAGATCACCATACTTCGCGCCGCCGGGAAGAAAGTTCACGTCGTGGATTTCCAGCAATTTGCCGAAACGGAATCCGCCGGTGTCGATCACGGCGCGATCAATCGCGCCTTGGGCTTGCGCGCGCGCAGCCGCGACCCACGGACCAGCGCC
>DASRAT010000771.1:0-2091 GCA_035638015.1 Gemmataceae bacterium
GTTGCTGCACATGTGGTGCGGCAGCGTCGGCTCGTTGCACTGGGTGCAATACTGGATTTGCAATGGTTTCACATGCAAATGACTTCGCCGCTTGCCCTGGCGGGCATGCGAAGTGCGTCTTTTTGGTACAGCCATTGTTAGTTTGTCCTTGCCGTTTCTTCTTCTAAGTGACTATTGTCAACGAATTGCGTGGTAAGCCGTGTGACTGTAGCACAAGCTGTTAGCTTGTGCAAACGGCACAAGCTAACAGCTTGTGCTACATTCCAAAACAGACATCCACCAGCAGCAACCACGTCAATCGTATTCAATTGTCATAACGGCCAAGGTCCCATTTGTCCAGCAGAGGTTGCAGCCTGTTGACGGGTCAACCGTGTTGGGCTTATGATGCGAGTGCGTCTACTAAGGTGCCGCCCGCATCGTTGAGGGAACAAGCCATGTTGCGCTGGAAACTCGTTGCCTTGCTCGCGGTGTTGTGGCTGCTGCCGGTCCCACGGACGGTTCACGCCCAAGATGACGCCAAGGTCGCCAAGCTGATCACGCAGCTCCTGGAAGACAAGGACGTGAAAAAACGTCGTCTCGCTTTGTTGGATTTGGAAATCGAGGGCAAACGGGCCAAGGGCGTCCTGCAAGCGTTGATCATGTCACTGGAAAAAGATCCCGAACCGATCGTCCGTCGTGAAGTGGCCCTGGTTCTGGCCCGTTGGGGCGAGGACTCCAAAAACGCCATCCCGGCTCTGGCCTATGCCTTGAAAAGCGACAAGGACGACGAGGTCCGTGAGGTGGCGGCCAGAGCGCTGTTGCAACTGGCGCCATTTTCCAAAACCGCTCTCGACCAACTCGTAGGCGCCTTGCAGGACAAACATGCGCCAACGCGGGCGGCCGCCGCCGAAGCGCTCAAGGCGCTGGCGGTGCACTCCAAAACGGCAGTCCCTGAAATGATCGATTACCTCAAAAAGCCCAAGGATAAGAAAGCAGATGCCACAGCTCGCATGCACATTGCGCTGGCCCTGGGCCGCGTTGGCCCCGACGGAGCCAAGGGAACCGCCGTGCTCATCGTGGTATTAGCTGACATCGGCGAGGATGAATCAGTCCGCGAAGCGGCCGCCGAGAGCCTGGGCCGCATCGGCCTGGACGGCCGCGGCTCCGCCAAACCGCTGGCCGACGTTTTGCAAGAAACCAAAAACACACAATCGCTGCGTGTAGCCGCGGTCAAATCGCTGGCCAAAGTGGAAGGCGAGACCAAGCAGATTTGGCCAGCGCTCAAGGTCGGCCTGGGCGACGGCGATTCCGAAATCCGCATCCTCACTGTCCGCGCCACCGGGCCATATGCCAAGGAAGAGCCGGAAGCGCTCAAAATGCTGGCCAAAATCGCCCGCGAGGACGGCAACGTAGAAATCCGCTTGGCCGCCATTCAAGAGTTAGGTCTGCTAGGCGCCGCCGGCAAAGCCGCCGAAACCGACCTGCGTTACATCATCGATCACGACGAACGCGAAGCCGTTCGGCAGGAAGCGGAGACAGCGCTCAAGAAAATCGCGGGAACCATTTGAGATTCAAAAAGAAAACCACGAAATCACAGCCCCGCCGGGCCGCCGCAATCTGCGACGGCGACACGCCACTTTCCCAACACCGGGCACTTCGCTACAACGCTACCAAGCCACCGTACGCAACAACCATTCAAACAGCTGACGCTACAGGAGGAATCACCATGCGGTTTTGTTGTTGGAAATCTGCCGCAGCGCTGACCACATTTGCCTGCTTGACGTTCGCCGCCGCGATGAGTCTTGCCACCATGAAAATCGAGGCCGCTCCCCAGCCTGGGCCCGAAGATTTCGCCGCCGTCAAGGCCAAGATGGAGAAGGCCAAGGCCGGCATTGCCGCCACGCACAATAAGCTGCTGGAAGAGCGCTATGATTTGGCCAACAAACCTGGCGACGCCAAGATGTCTCGCGGCAAACCAGTCCAAGCCGGCGCGCGTTGCAAATTGCCTAACGGCCTGAGCTGGGAGCAACTCGCCAAGATGAGCCCCGAGGAAATCAAGGAAAAGGACCTTTTCCCCGCCGGCTTCTATCCGCTGCCGCATCCCCATCATGA
>DASRAT010000772.1:0-6999 GCA_035638015.1 Gemmataceae bacterium
GCTAGCGGAAGTTTGTCGAATCCCGGATTGTAAGGCTGGACACCGACGGTCAAGGTCCGAATCTCCTTGGCCCTGGCCCAATCCCAAATGCGGATGGCGCCGTCGCCTTCCGCGGCAGCCAGATTGTCGCCGCTGGGGGAGAAAGCCAGGGCGTCAATTCCGGTCGTCAGCGCACTTGTGAGGCCCGGCAACTTCTTACCCGTCGCGGTTTCGTGGAGGTAGATTTCGGGCTCGTGGAGATAGCCTACGGCGATGACTTTGCCGTCTTTGCTCAGCGCGGCGCGGGCGTAGTTACGTTCTGCCATTTTTTTGGGGTCTGGCACCTTGGCCGGCCCGGCGGGCAAAGAGAAGCGGTGGAGTTCTCGGCCGGAGGGAAACTCCCAAAGGCAGACCGTCCGGTCGTCGCTGACCGTGACGACCGTCTTGCCATCGGGCAAGAACTCGGCGAAATCGGCAATGGTGCCTTGCAGCCAGCGAGCCATGCCGAGACGCGCAACAGCCCCCGGCGGCAATGGGTCGCCGTGCAGGTCCCTGGCGGGAGGCTGGGGTTGGCTGGCGTTGGCGACGAATGTCAGGGACAAGAGAGTGAGGGAAAGAACTGGATAGCACCGAAGCATGCTGAGGCTCCAAAGTGGAGCACGGGAAAAGGGAAGGCGATGGTTGCCCGAGCCCGGAACCCGCGCCCAACAGGCCCGCTGGACGAGAATCCAGCAGGGGTTTTTGTTTTGTAAGCCAGGATTCCGATCCTGTCCTGTCGAAATGGACAGGCTCGGAATCCTGGCCTACTCCAAAATCATAATCGGCCGCCCCGTCATCGCCGACCGCGGCAACGGCAGCAATCGCCCAATCGCAAACCTCCCAGGCCCAACCAGCACAATCGGCGCCAGCAAGCCAATAAGTGCCAGGTTGTATTCATATCCGCCTTGGCTAAGGAAGAAGCCCTTTTGCCCGTGCACCTGTGCGATGGCCCCAATCATGATGACGATATTGGCCGCCGCGGAAAATCGGCATAAGAACCCAACGATCAAGCCCAAACCGCCGAAGAATTCGCCGATGGTGACCAGATAGCCAATGGGGCCCATGCCTTCCACCACTTTGGCCAACCCGGGGCCGTCGAAGGCGCCGAACAGCTTTTGCGCGCCATGAGCGGCGAATATGGTCCCGACGATGACGCGCATGACCAGGAGCGACCCGTCCACCGCCAGGCGATCCTCGTAGATCGGTTTGCCGTTGCTCATTGCTATACTCCGTATTTCGGGTGCAAACACAAACCCAACCCATCGGCCGGTTGGCAACGTGATCCCGACGAAGGTTTAGAAGATTGGCGAGGCAAAGACAAAGAAAAAACCACCACTAATTCACGGGAGAAACCTTCGGTTGGATCATCTCCTACCGAAAGATGAATCGCGGGATTCCTCTTGCATCCAAGGCCCCGTCGCGTATGCTGCCGAGAATACCACGTTTCCTCGTTCTTGAGACTCGCACCATGAAAACGCTCAAATCGTCCTATGTTCGTCTCGTCGGATTGTTGCTCCTAGCTAGCGCCGGCCTCTACCTGACGGACGCCAGCGGCCAACCTGGCAAAGGCCAGCCCAAGGGCCCACCCGTCAGCACGAAGTTCGAAGGCATGCTGCCCGACAACGTCGTCAAGTCCTTCCAGTGGCGCAGCGTCGGTCCCGCCAACATGAGCGGCCGTATCACCGCTATTGCCGTCGTCGCCGATGATCCCTCCTGCTACTGGGTTGCCACCGCGTCTGGCGGCCTGGTCAAGACCACCAACAACGGCATGACCTTCGAGCATCAATTCGACCGGGAAAACACCGTGTCCATTGGCGACGTGGCCGTGGCCCCCTCCAACCGCGACATCGTCTGGGTCGGCACAGGCGAAGGCAATCCGCGCAACTCCGTGTCCTACGGCGACGGCGTTTACAAGTCCGTCGACGGCGGCAGGACCTGGAAAAACATGGGACTCAAGGAAACCTACCAGATCGGCAAAATCCTCATCCACCCGAGCAATCCCGACATCGTTTACGTCGGCGCTCTGGGCCGCTGCTATGGCGACAACCCCGAACGCGGCGTCTTCAAAACCACCGACGGCGGCAAAAGCTGGACCAAAATCCTTTACAAGGATGCCAAGACCGGCGTCATCGATATGTCGATGCACCCGACCGATCCCAACACGCTGCTGGTCGCCATGTACGAACGCGTCCGCGACGGCTTCGACGCCCATCTCGCCAAGGAATGGCCCGAGCCTTACGACTGGTACGACCCCATTGTGCGTTTCGGCGTTCATGCCGGCATTTACAAGACAACCGACGGCGGCAAGTCCTTCACGAAAACGACGCAGGGCTTGCCTCCCAGCAAACTTGGCCGCATCGGCCTGGATTGGTGCCTGGCGAATCCCAATGTCGTTTATGCCATCGTCGATTGCGAGGACATCGGCAAAGGCCCGGCCCAGGAGAAAAAAGGCGGCCGGCCCTTCTTTGGCTTCAGTGGCGAAGACGCCCAAAATGGTTACCGCGTGACCACGCTGCCTAACAACAGCCCTGTCGCCAAATCGGGCGTGCAAGCCGGCGATGTCATCACCGCGCTCAACGGCAAAGCGGTCAAGTCGGAATTGGACTTCCGCATGATTACCGCCGATATGGCGGTCGGCGACAAATTGACCATCACGGTTAAACGCGGCGCCGACAAGAAAGATTTCGACATGCCGCTTGTCGAAGGCGGCGGCGGCAAAGGATTTGGTGGTGGTGGTGGGGGCGGCGGCAAAGGCGGCAGCAAGGATCGGCCCAACCTTGGTCAGCTCGGCGGCCAAAATGAAAACCTCGATCAAGGCGCCGACGGCTGGAAATACGGCGGCGTTTACCGCTCCGACGATGCTGGCCAATCGTGGAAGCGCGTCAATAGTCTTCAGCCCCGCCCGATGTACTTCAGTGTCGTCAAGGTTGATCCCCAAAACGACAAGCTTGTTTACGTTCTCGGGGTATCTCAGTACCGCAGCTACAACGGCGGCAAGACGTTCACGGCTGATGCCGGCAACGGCGTTCATGCCGACGCTCATGCCATGTGGATCAATCCCAAAAACGGCAAGCACATGCTCATCGGCTGCGACGGCGGCTGGTACGTCAGCTATGACCGGGCCGACAGCTGGGACCATCTCAACAACATGGCTCTGGGCCAGTTCTACCATGTCGCCATGTGCAACAAAAAACCGTATTGGCTTTACGGCGGTCTGCAAGACAACGGCAGCTGGGGCGTGCCCAGCGTGGGTCTCAAGGGCCGCGGTCCGCTCAATGAGGACGTGGTGAGCATCGGCGGCGGCGATGGTTTCGTGTGCCGTGTCGATCCCAACGATCCCGATCTGGTTTATTCGGAAAGCCAGGGCGGCGCCATTAGCCGGCGCAACCTGCGCACGGGCGAAAAAGCCCAGATTCGTCCCGCGCCTCCAGGCGGCGGCGGTGGCGGCAAGGGCATGGGCGGTGGTGGCGGCGCGGGCGGCGGCGGTTACCGCTGGAACTGGAACACGCCGATGCTCCTGTCGCATTTCAATTCCAAGATTTTCTACACCGCCGGCAATTACGTCTTCAAGTCACTGGACCGCGGCGACGATCTCAAGATCATCTCGCCCGACATCACGCTGACCAAGCTGGGCAGCGCATCGGCACTGTCTGAATCGCCGAAAAACCAGGATGTGCTCTGGGTCGGCAGCGATGACGGCGCCTTGTGGGTCACGCGCAACGGCGGCAAAGATTGGAAGGAAGTGAGCGCCAACGTCGGCCTGCCGGGGCCGCGCTGGGTGGCCACCATTGAAGCCTCGCGTTTCAAGGAAGGCCGCTGCTATGTTTGTTTCGACGCCCATCGCTCCAATGACGATCAGCCCTATATCTTCGTGACCGAGGATTACGGTGCGAGTTGGGCGCCCTTGCGCGGCAACCTGCCAGGCTTCGGTTCGACACGCTGCCTCCGTGAGGACATCGAAAACGAAGACCTGCTCTTCTGTGGCACGGAGTTCCATCTCTATGCCTCGATCAACCGCGGCGCTTCGTGGGCCAAGATCAACAACAACTTGCCGACTGTCGCCATTCACGAAGTGGCCATTCACCCGACCGCCGGCGAGATCGCTGTCGCGAAGCATGGCCGTAGCTTGTGGATCATGGACGTGACGGCCTTGCGGCAAATGAAACCTGATGTGCTGGCCAAGAACGCACAACTGTTCAAGCCAAACACCGCGATTCGCTGGCAAACGCTGGCGACCACGGGCGGCACCAATCGCAAGTTCGTCGGCACCAATCCGCCGCCGGGCGCAGGCATTTATTACTACCTCGGCAAGGACGCCAAAGATGTGACCGTCAAAATCCTCGATGTCAGCGGCGCAACCGTGGGCACCATGAGCAGCGCGGACAACGCGGCGTCGGTCAAGCAAGGCCTCAACGTCGTCCGCTGGAACATGGCCATCGCCGGCAAAGACGGTGGCATGGCCGGGGGCAAGAAAGGCGGCGGCGGTGGTGGCTTCGGCGGCAAGGGCGGACCTGGCGGCTTTGGCGGTTTCGGCGGCGGGCCTGCCGCTCCGCCGGGCGTTTACCGCGTGGTGCTGAGCGTGGATGGGCAGGAGTTTACGTCCACGGTGCGGATTGAGGCTGATCCGAATGTCGGGGCACGGTCGGCGGGCGGATCGGAGGATTGACCAAGACCTGCTGAGCCCGAAGCGCAAACAAGGAAGGTAGCATCGTTCCTTGTTTGCGCTTCGGGATTACGGCCCCTGCCTGGGATGCAAAATGAAGACGTTCGCGCTGGCCTTGGTCATTGTCGTGTCGCTGGCGAGCGTCGCCACGGCGGAGCAGTTCATGGCGATTATCACCAAGATTGAAGGAAAAACCATTACTTTCAAACGAGGATATGACGGTTACAAGAACGAATCTGCTGATGTAGCCGCCAATGCGGTGATCGCCAAAGGTGATGCCAAGTTCGAAATCAAGGACAGCAAGAAAAAAGGTGCCGGAACGCCCGTGCTTCGTGTCACCGCCGGCGATGCCATCAAGGGTGGTCTCGACAATGAGATTTTCACCAAGATTGGGAAAAAAGGCGAAAAAGAAACTGGCGCGCAGCTAACCATTAATGAGCAAGGCCAGATCACTCAGATCCTGGTGCTTGTGCCGGTAACTAAATAGGCAGATGGTCTTGAGGCATCCGTTGTGGCAAACGCCACCTTTCAGGATTCATTCAATCCTTCACCCCCAGCTCCCGCGCCTTCAAAACGTCCACCTTGCCATTCTCCAAAACCGCATACTGAAAGTTCGTCTGCACCGTCGCCGCCGCCCCGTATCTTCCCTTGGGATCGAGCGCGATAAACGCAGCACTGGGCGGATGTACTCCACGGCGCACCGCCACTTCATTGATCCGCCGCACTGCCGCCTCGCAAGCCTCCTGCGGTGACCGCCCGGCCCGCATCGCCTCGACAATCAAGAAACTGCCGCTGATCCGCCAGATTTCTTCGCCGACGCCGGTAGCGCCTGCGGCGCCTGCCTTATCGTCCACATACAGGCCAGCGCCAATAATCGGCGAATCGCCAACGCGGCCGGGCATTTTGTTCGCCAAACCCGACGTGCTACAAACTCCGCCGAGTGAGTTTTTTTGGTCCAGGGCCAGCACGGATATGGTGTCATGGCTTTCCCGCGCCGGCTCCCACACGGCATTGGCGACAGGGGCGTGTGCCGGCACGCCGCCTGGTCCCGGCGGATTGGCCGGCGGTGCCGGCAGCGGCTTTTGCTTGGCCCGGCCTTTTTCCCACGCCGCCAGGCTCGCCGGCGTGTTCAAACACTGAAGCGTCACGCCGTTACGAATTGCGAAAATCTTTGCTCCTTCGCCGGCTAGCATGATGTGCGGCGTGGTTTCCATGACACGCCGAGCAAGCACGGCAACGTTTTTGACGTTTTCCACGGCGGCCACAGCGCCGCAGTTGAGCGTGCGGCCGTCCATGACGCAAGCGTCAAGCGTCACGGTGCCGAGGCTGTCGGGCAAGCCGCCGTAGCCCACGGAACCGTTGGTGGGATCGTCCTCGGCCGTTTGCGCACCGGCGATGGCGGCTTCCAACGCGGGTCGGCCTTTTTGCAACAGCGCCATGGCGGTTTGCACGGCGGCGCGGCCGAAGGGCCAGGTGGCGATGCAGGCGGGAATGGGCATGGTGTTCCTCGTTACCCTCACGCTGCCCTCTCCCTGAGAAGGGAGAGGGTGCTGGAGGAGCTATTGTTCGGTGATTTCCTTGGCCTTCTTGTCGGCCATTTCTTGAATCTTTTCTTCGTGGACCTTGAGCAGCGCTTGCACATCTTCCTTGCCCTTGTCGCGTTCGTCCTCGGTCAATTCCTTGTCCTTCTCGGCAACGTCAAAATGTTTGTTGCCGTCGCGGCGGATATTGCGGCAAGCGACCTTGGCTTCCTCGGCAGATTTCTTGATGCGCGTCACCATCTTCTGGCGCTGCTCGCCGCTCATGGTCGGCACTTGCAAGCGGATCACCTTGCCGTCGTTTTGCGGCGACATTCCCAAATCGCTGGAGCGGATGGCCTTGTCAATGTCCTTGAGGATCGATGCGTCAAAGGGCTTGATGACCAGATGCTGCGGGTCAGGCGTGCTGATGGTCGCCATCGCCTTGAGCGGCGTCGGCGAGCCGTAATACTCAACGCGGATATTTTCGACCAGGGCGGGAGTAGCCCGCCCGGTGCGCAGGCCCCGCAGCTCGTCGCGGAAGACGTTGACGGCTTTTTCCATGCGTTCTTCGGTGTCGAAGAGGATTTCGTCGGTGGTCATGGGTTACTCCAGTATCGACTTATTGAAATCCGTGGCGTGGCGACCACGTCAATTTATACGGTGGCGGGATCAACCACAACAATCCCTGGCCCGAATGCTGCCATTTGCGTGAGGTGCCCGAGCGGAGCATCAGGCCGCAGGGGCTTTTTCCGTTGGCAGGAAACTGAAATATTCCCGTACCTCCAACTGCATGCGGTC
>DASRAT010000773.1:0-3849 GCA_035638015.1 Gemmataceae bacterium
GTCCACAGCTGTCACGCGAATCGGTGCGATGCGGTCGTCGACCGGCACGGCGCTTTGCTGGTCGCGCTCGGCGTAAAGTCGGCGAAGCAGATCAAGGTCGAGCGATTCAAGCTGTTGAACGAGGTTACGGCGTTCATCGGCGGACCGCGTGTCGCACCATTTTAAGACGTGACTCTGGCCGGCTTGTTGCAAGCGGCGCTTGAGGGTATCAAGCATGGGATTCATCGTTTTTTCCGTTTCAGCTCGGCTTTACGGTGAATTTCTTTCATTTCTTCATTCGCCTGCTTCGTGGCACTGTGACCTCGTCGATGCCCATTAAACCATGCACGGCGTTTCCCTTGCAAGCCTTTTGAAAAGACTTCCCGACCTAGACGGTTGACATCCGCCGCGCTGCCCCTAGAAAACCATCAAGGCCAATGGCCTGCAATCAAACGACGATCAAAGATCGCTTTGTGGAGCTAAAGCGCCTTTATGTCCGAGCCGACCCCCAACCCGCCCGCGCCGGCGGCAACGCCAAAACCTGCCACGCCGCCTTTGCCGCCCAAGCCCGCTCCCAAGGCCCCAGCCAAGGCCGGCACCACACGCCGTGGTTTCCTCGGCGCCGTCAGCTGGATTGGCACCGCCTGGATCACCTTCACCGGCAGCATGGCGCTCATGACGCTGGGCACCGTCCGTTTTCTTTTTCCTAACGTTTTGTCCGAGCCGCCCAGCACCTTTCGAGCCGGCGATCCCGCGAATTACGAAGACGGCAAGGTGGAAGACAAATTCAAACCTGTGGGCGCCTGGGTGATCCGCAACCGCGACCCGCGTGGCCGTGACGTGATCTACGCCCTCAGCACCACCTGCACGCACCTTGGCTGCAATCCCAACTGGCTCGACGCGGAAAAGAAATTCAAATGTCCGTGCCATGGCAGCGGTTTCAGAATCAGCGGCATCAATTTCGAAGGCCCCGCTCCCCGGCCGCTGGAGCGCTATGCCATCAAGCTCAGCGATGATGGCCAGATTCTGGTGGATAAATCGCGCAAGTTCCAATGGGAATTGGGGCAATGGGACGACGCAGATTCATACATTCTTCTTGGGTAGGGGTCAGGGGACAGGGGTCAGGGGACAGGGGTCAGACGCAAAGGGTTGAGTTGCGGACCATGGACCATGAGATCAAGAGCTTCAAAGACCTGATTGTTTGGCGAAAAGCGATGGACCTGGCCAAAATGGTCTATCAAGTTACAAAAGCGTTTCCGAGCGATGAGCGGTTTGGCTTGACTGCTCAAGTAAGGCGGGCAGTGGTGTCGGTGTCCTCCAACATAGCGGAGGGCCACGCCAGGCGAGGACAAGAGTTTGTGCGTTTTCTTTCGATCGCCCGAGGTTCGCTTGCGGAAGTGGAAAGTCAATTGTTGTTGGCAACGGAGCTAGGATTCCTCACCGAGTCCGATATTACTGAGGCACTTTCGTTGATGACGGAAATTAGACGTATGGCTTCGGCTCTAACGCGCAAGCTGTCCTGACCCCTGACCCCTGACCCCCGACCCCTATGGCCATTGGCGATTACATCCGCAACTCGCAAGTCTGGAAAAGCATCTTCCGCCACCCCGCGCCGCGCGATCGCCGTAATCGCGTGGTGGTGATGCTCACAAATGTCTTCCTCCACCTGCATCCCGTCTCGGTGCGCAAGAGCGGCATCGCGCTCAGCTACACCTGGTGCATGGGCGGCATCACCTTCTTCTTGTTTTTGGTTGAGACGGTGACCGGCGTGTTGCTGATGTTTTATTATCGGCCAACGCTGGAACACGCTTACAACGATATCCTCTCGCTCCGCGATGTTGCCACGCTTGGCATTCTGCGCGAACTGCATCGCTGGGGCGCTCACGCCATGGTCATCACGATCTGGCTGCACATGTATCGAGTATTTCTCACCGGAAGCTACAAACCCCCCAGGGAATTCAACTGGGGGGTGGGTGTGATATTGCTGGTGTTAACGCTGCTTTTGAGCTTCACCGGCTACCTGCTGCCCTGGGATCAGCTGGCGATCTGGGCCATCACGGTCGGCAGCAACATGGCCCGGGCGACGCCCTTGATGGGTTACGAAGGCCCCGGCTCCAAGTTCCTGGCCATAGGAGGGGTCGAGTTTATCCATTCGGGCAGCGATGCGCGTTTCTTGTTATTAGGCGGCCGCTTCGTCGGCGAAACGGCGCTGTTGCGCTTTTACGTGTTGCACTGTGTCGCGCTTCCATTAGCAGTGGCGCTGCTCATCGCCATCCATTTTTGGCGAGTACGCAAGGACGGCGGCATCAGCGGTGCTCTCTAGCCTGTAGGGTGGGTAAAGCGCAGCGAAACCCACCCGGCCGATTTGTAGACTTGGTGGGTTTCGCTGCGCTTCACCCACCCTACCAATGAATGACATGCATAACCACGACGGTCTATCCAGCGGCATGCAAACCGGCCTGGGGGTCTATTACTTCCTGGTCTTCCTGCTCAACGTCGGCTTCGCCGCCTACTGGCATTACAGCCAAAAAAACGCCAAGCAGGCATCGCTCTGGGCGGTGGTCTCAGCCATCTTTTTGTTTCACGCCTTCCTTTATCTGGGCCACTTCGGCCCCGTGCTGCCGCATAGTATCCGGCATTTTGTCAATGAAGTGTTGGGACCGACCACTTACTTCATCGCGGCCTGCGTGGGCTTCTGGGCCATGCTGCAATTCCGCAAGCTCCTGAGTGATAGTTCGGTCGCATTCGGCTTACTCAACGCCAGCCTGCTTGCAGGCGGTTGGGCCATGACTGACCGCAATTTCCAGCAGATCATCACCAAGCCGGACAACGTGCCGATTGTTTTGCTAATCGTCAGCGTCGCCATCTTCACCTGGATCGGCTTGAGCAAGGCGGTCGTCAACGACGAACGCATGCGCAAAGGCGAGCCGCCCATGGAGAAGCTCGAGGACGACAAGGTTCTCGTCTGGCCCGACCTGGTTTACACCGAGTTGATCGCGATGGTGATTGTTACCTTCGGCCTGATCGTCTGGGCCATCCTGCTCAAAGCGCCGCTGGAACAACCCGCCTCGCCCGCCCGCATACCGAATCCGTCCAAGGCGCCGTGGTACTTCCTGGGCCTGCAGGAAATGCTCGTTTACTACGATCCCTGGATGGCCGGTGTCGTGTTGCCGTCGATGATTGTCGTCGGTTTGATCGCCATGCCGTTCATTGATATCAACCAAAAGGGCAACGGTTACTTCACCTTCGAGCAACGCAAATTCGCCATGTCGATGTGGCTGTTCGGCTTCCTGGTGCTGTGGGTGACACTGATCGTCCTTGGCACTTTCCTCCGCGGCCCCAACTGGAACTTCTTCGGGCCGTTCGAAGCCTGGGACCCGCACAAGAACGTGCCGCTCAACAACCGCAATCTGTCCGAAATGTTCTGGATGCTGCTGGACCAAACCATGGAAGGCAAAAGCTGGTTTGTCCGCGAATTGCCGGGGATCATCGCCGTCATCGCGTACATGGCACTGTTGCCGCCGCTGTTGGCCAAGACCATCATGAGGCCGTTTTTCGTCAAGATGGGCTTCGTGCGTTTCTTTCTGCTGGTGAACCTGATCCAGTTCATGGCCGCATTGCCGATCAAGATGGTGCTGCGCTGGACGATCAACCTCAAGTACATCGTGAACATACCGGAGTTTTTCTTCAACATTTGAGCTGTCGGCTCTCAGCTTTCAGCTTTCAGCCCGATGACTTGGCGAGCCTGGGAAAGGCGATTGGCAAGGTTGTCAAACTGGAAGCTAACAAGTTGATGGCTGATAGCTGTTAGCTGAAAGCTGATAGCTCCATGGCCGCCACCGACCAAAATTACCGCAACCAATACGCCCT
>DASRAT010000774.1:0-16139 GCA_035638015.1 Gemmataceae bacterium
CAAAGCTCAAAAGGCGTGGAGGCTGGCTGACCGTATGCAGACTGGCACATTGGTTTGCATGACCGGGGTCATTTCAGGTCGCATGAGACCGGTGGGTAGCGCTCCTTGACAATTTGGTTAACGCCCCCAAGTCGGCGTTGATGATGATGACGGGTCGGGTGAAAGGCCCGAAGTTGTCCCGCGTAGGCAGGCGGACTTCAAACGCTTAGTGCCATCCGAGGAATGGGTCATACACTGTGGTGCCTGATCAGTTTTCGGATAGGACAGTCTACGCCTGGATGACCCCCGGGCGCGAGTCCGGCGTCACTTCGTTGGCGCTAAGTCTGCGCCTGACCGCAGCGAGGAGGGGGCACGTGCCTGGTACGCTGCCGACCTGCAGCTGCAGGACTTCGAATGCAAGGTTGGCAGGTCTACCGCGGATCCGCGTCTTTTTTTTGCCGTTTGGCCAATGTCGTGTTGCTATCGCGCTTACGCTCCCGGCTCGCCACGCCGCGCCCACCGCATCTTCGCCGATCGCGATCGCGGATTCAGGCCCTTCTCCGTATAGCTAGCCCGCACCGGTTCCTCCGCGATCTCCGAATACTCCCCCCGCCGCAGCCCCTCGCGAAACGCAGTTTTGACCAGCCGATCCTCGCCGCTGTGAAAGCTGATGATCGCCGCCACGCCGCCGGGTTTGAGGACATAGGGCAAAACCCGCAACAAGTGCTCGAGATTGGCGAGTTCGCGGTTGACGATGATGCGCAGCGCTTGAAACGTGCGGGCGGCGGGATGGATCTCCCAGACGCCGCGCTGGGGTTGCAGCCGCCAATTCTTGACGCCGGCGACCTCCATGAGAAGATTTGAAAGTTCAGTGGTCGTTGTGAGGGGCGCGACCTTGCGGGCGGCGGCGATGGCCTGGGCGATGGCGCCGGCACGCGGTTCGTCGGCCAGTTCGCTCAAGAGGTGTGCTAGTTCGTCTTCAGGAATGGTCGCCAGAATCTGGGCCGCCGTCTTGCCACGGCTGCGGTCCAGACGCATGTCGAGCGGGCCTTCGCGGCGATAGCTGAAGCCGCGAGCGGGGTCGTCGACTTGCATGCTCGAAAAGCCGAGGTCGGCGAGGAGAGAGTTGGCATGTTCGACACCGCTGGCGTTCAACGCCTGCCCAATGCCGGCGAAGTTCAAATGATGCAAGTCAAACGGCAGACCAATTGCGTCGAGGCGGGGGCGGGCGTTGGTAAGGTTTTCCGCGTCGAGATCGAGGCCGATAAGCTTGCCTTCAGGCCCTACTGCCTTGAGAAACTCGGCCGCATGTCCGCCCCAGCCGACAGTGCAATCGACAACGACGTGGCCCGGTTGCAGATTGAACAGCCGCAGAATCTCGGCAAGCATTACAGGGCGATGCTCGCCGTGCGGTGTGCTGCGTCGGCGGCTGTACATGATTGAATCCGTGTGGTATGCAGGCATTAATGTGCGATCCAGCCGCCGTCAATCGCGATGGCCGCTCCCGTGATGAAGCTGCTCGCATCGCTCGCCAAGAACACAACCAAGCCGCCGATCTCCTCAAGGTTTCCCCATCGGCCCAGCGGAATTTTCGCGATGAACTCCTGGTAGACCTTGGGATCCTTCATGAGAACCTGGTTCATTTCTGTTCCAAACGGCCCTGGCATGATGCAGTTCACGGTCACGGCGTACGGCGCCCATTCGAGCGCCAGCGCCCGCGTGAGCTGAAGCACAGCCCCTTTGCTTGCAGAATAAGGCGTGCGGTCGGGCAGGCTGATGACCGATAGCGTTGAACCCATGTTAACGACGCGGCCATAGCGGCGGTCCTTGAAATGGGCGGCCAGCGCCTTGCACAAAAGCCACGGCCCGGTGACGTTGGTCTCCTGCACGCGGCGAAAATCCTCGACGCTCAGCTTGTCAATTGCCCCGCGGGCGTTGATGCCGGCGTTGTTGACAAGGATGTCGATTTTCCCAAAGTCCTTCAGCACTTGACTGACGGTTTGGTCAACATTCTCGGGCACCGCCACGTCACACGCGTATCCTCGACAAGTGCGGCCCGTTGCCGAGGCGACTTCGCCGGCGGCGGCGTTCGCCTCCTCCGCGCGACGGCTGATGATGGCAACATTGGCGCCCGCCTCGGCAAGGGCCAGCGACATCTGCTTACCGAGGCCGCGATTGCCGCCGGTAACGAGGGCCGTTTTGTTATCGAGGCGAAAACGTTCGAGGACAGTCATGGACAATTTCCCTTTGTTGGTAGCTCAAACCTTGACCAGCGGCGCAATACGCGGTAGTGAACATTATGTTATTCAACGCGGCCCATATGAGGTTCTCACTAGAGCAACAATTGCACGAGAAGTGCTACATTAACCATGCGCCCTCCCCCATGTCGCAGAGGTCCCCACCATGCAACGCCTCCTGAAAAAAAGCATCCGTTGGTCCCTCCCCTTTTTGATCGTGGCTTTCGTTTGCACCGAAAGCGAACCCACCGAGCAGGCCCAGCCGGTCGGCGACAAGGTGCAGGTCCTAGAGAATCCGGGCAGCATCACACTGTCCAACGGGTTGGTCAGCATCACCCTCAACAAGAAAACCGCCCAGCTCACCTCGCTCAAGGCCGGCAAAAAAGGTGAATTGCTCGCCGGCGGCGGACGCGGCTACTACGACATGACTGCTGGCCGCGTCGACCTGAGCGGACCGACGTTCAAGATTGTCCGTGTCGAAGATGACGTCGCGGAGGTGGCCTTCACCAAGGTCATCGGCGGTTTCACCAATGAAGTGCACTATGCCCTCCGCAAAGGCGAAAAGGGCCTCCACGTTTTCGCCATCCATCGTTATGCCAAGGGCACCAATACGCCGTTCCCGGAGGAAAGCCGGTTTGTCCTCCGCGTCGATCCCAAGATTTTCACTTACGCTTACACGTCCGAAAAAAAACATGGCCGCTTTCCGTTGCCCGCGGCGATCAAGGCCGCCAAGGCAGTGATGGATGCCACCTATTTGCTGCTCGATGGCTTGCTTTATTCCAAGTATGACTGGGCCGATTTTCTCCTGGGCCACTGGGGTCACGGCGCCACCGGCGACGGCGTCGGCATCTGGATTTTGCACGGCAGCATGGAATACTTCATCGGCGGACCCACGCGCCAGGAACTGATGATCCACACTACGGACACGACGCCCGTGCTATTGGAAATGTACACCGGCAACCATTTCCTGGGCAAAGCCACCGAAAGAGAGTTTCCCAAAGAAGGCGGCTGGTCCAAGCTTTATGGGCCGACGTTCATCTACGTCAATGAAGGCAAAGACGGCGACACCATGATGAAGGACGCCAAGGCCCAGGCCGCCAAGCTCGAAAGCAGCTGGCCCTATCAATGGATGAAAAACGACCTGTATCCGCTCGAACGCGGCAAGGCCCATGGCCAACTTAAGCTGCCCAGCGGCGCTGGCGCCGCCGATGCCGTCGTGTTCATGACCTCACCATGCAAGGACTGGCAAGTCCAGTTCAAGGACTATCTCTTCACCACGCGGGCGGATAAGGACGGCAAATTCCAAATAAAGAACATCCGCCCCGGCGGCTACACGCTCTACGCCTATGCTCCAGGCATCATCGGCGAATACCGCAAGGACAACGTCACCGTGAAGGCCAACGGCGAAGTCGATTTCGGCGCCATTAACTGGACGCCGCCGACCCACGGCAAAACGCTCTGGCAAGTCGGCACTTCGGACCGTCTGGCAGCAGAATTTCGCCACGGCGACGAGCCACGCGCCTATGGCTTGTGGGATAAATACAGCAAGGACTTTCCCAATGGCGTCAACTTCATCATTGGCAAAAGCAAGGAACGCACCGACTGGAACTTCGCGCAGTTCCCAGGAACAACTTGGAAGATTCAGTTTGACATGAACGAAATGCCCAAGGGCAAAGCCACGCTGACTGTTGCGGTCGCAGGCGCCGCCGGCAGTCCCAGCGTGACGGTCCTGGCGAACGGCGCCAAAGTCGGGTCGCTGAAATACGACAACGATAGTAGCGTTCCCCGCAGCGGCAACCAGGCCGGCCGTTATCGCCTCAACTACGTCACCTTCGACGCCAGCGTGTTGAAGCAAGGGCAAAATACCGTGTCGCTGCAAATGGGTGGGCCCTTGTTCAAAAGCGCCGGCGTCAATGCCAGGCCGGGTTCGGCGATCATGTATGATTGCGTGCGGCTGGAAGTGAATGACGTGCCGTGAATCGCCGCTTTGCGGGTTGCAACGAATCCCGGGCTTGGTCAGTGCATTTGGAGTCGTCCTAAGCTAATGCAATGTCAAGGCTTGTGGATTTTATGAGCAATGGTGATTGGCAGCGAAATTTGGCTGTAGGGGTTGAAATGAAACGCATTTTTGGACAGTTGAGCAAAATCGCACGCGCATTTTGATGCAATTTTTTGTGCCTGTGCTGCCGCCGCCTGAAATTACCGCACCACACCCCCGTTAACGCGGATGGTCTGCCCCGTTAAAAAGTCCGCCGCCGGCGATACCAGCCACCGTGCCGCGGCCGCCACGTCCTGTGGCGTTCCCCAGCGTTTCAACGGCGTCTCGTCAGTGACAAGCTTTTGCCATTTTTCGGACGCCTCATGGCCCCAGGCGGTCTTGATCCAGCCCGGAGCAATGCAGTTTACACGAACCCGCGGCGCCAAACTCAATGCCAAACTCTTGCTGAACGCCATGACCGCTCCCTTGATGGCGCCAAATAGCTGGCCGCTGTCGGTTGCCATGCCTGAGTCCGCTTTGTCCCAGCCGATGTTGACGATGACGCCAGTCCCGGTTTCGTGCATGCGCCGGCCGATGTCGCGCGACATCAGCATCACCGCTTCCAGATCGACCGCGATCAATTCGCGCAGTTTATGGGCAAACGGCCATTCGGCCGCTTCGCCGGTCAGCACATCTGCCCCGGCATTGTTGATCCAAATGTCAATGGGGCCCCACTGGTCCCAGGCTGTCGAGACAAGACGGCGGCATTCTTCCAGCTGAAGCAGGTCGCCCAGCAACACGTCCGCTGTGCCGCCGGCGTCGGCGATTATATCGGCGATTTCTTCCGCCGCGTCCGACCGCCGGCCGTGTACGATCACCGCCGCCCCCGCCGCCGCCAACTCCAGCGCGATGGCCTTACCGATGCCGCCCGTCGAGCCTGTGACCATCGCCCGCAATCCTGTCAGCTCCTTGCCCATGGGCGACGCCGGCCGCGTTCGCGGAACGTCTTCGTCGTCCTCGGGTTCATCGTCGCCTGACTCCTCTGGCTCCCATTCATCCCACAACTCCTGGACCGTCTTGCCAAGGACCGGGTGCACTAGGTCGGGAACGATCTCCGCCAGCGGTTCCAACACAAAGCCGCGTTCGTGCAAAAGCGGATGCGGAATTTTGAGGTCCGGATAATCAACCACCAAATCGTCATAAAGGAGCAAATCCAGATCAATCGTTCGCGGCCCATTTTTTTCACGGCGCTCGCGTCCCAGGTTTTTTTCGATGTCCAGCAGCACCGCCATGAGTTGCCGGGGTTGCAGATCGGTCTTGATCTCCGCCACGGCATTCAGAAACAGCGGGCTGTCAGGTGGACAGCCAACGGGATCGGTCTCGAAATACGAAGAGACCTGTTGGACCTCGATATGCTCGTGTTCCTGGAGCGCCTCGACAGCTTGGTCGAGATTGGATTGCCGGTCGCCGAGGTTGCCGCCGAGGCCGATGTAGCAGGTGGATGCCATAGGAGTAGGGGTCAGGGGTCAGGGGTCAGGGGTCGGGCCATTGTTGTGCTGCGGCCTATTCTAAGGAATTGTTGGCTTAGTGCATCGTGATTGCAATTTGACTTGGTGCAGCGTGATTGCAACACATTGCGTTTGCAAGCTGCCGCGTATTGGAATGCACCGAAGGTGCTGCATCTCAAAGCCCAGGGTCGCGAAGCGCACCCTGGGAAAATCTCGTATCAAAGCCACAGGTCTGCCCCGAAGGGGCTGCATCACGAATCATCCGCAGGTGTAACCATGCCGCAATCTCTCGCGCAAATCTACTTGCACATCATATTCTCGACGAAGGAGCGTCGCCCATTCCTCCAAGACGCTGCCATCCGCGACGAACTGCATAACTACCTGGGTGGGATTTGCAACAATGTGGGTTGCCCCGTGCTGCGAGTCGGCGGCGTTTCCGACCATGTTCATGTACTGTGCCGCTTTGGACGCACCCTGTCAGTTGCTAATTTGATTCAAGAACTCAAACGCGAATCGTCAAAGTGGGTCAAGACCAAATTGGAATCGCTTGTTGATTTCCATTGGCAAAATGGGTACGGCGTATTCTCCGTCAGCCCGGGCCACGTCGAACCGTTGCGGTCATACATTGCAACACAAGAAACGCATCATCGAACCGAAACATTCCAAGAAGAGTTTCGCCGGCTCCTAACCAAATACGGGCTTGAGTGGGACGAACGGTACGTTTGGGACTAGCCTGATATAACGCCGTTGGCGTAGCAATCTCGGTTTGAGATTTCCCAGGGTGCGCTTCGCGACCCTGGGCTTTGAGATACAGCACCTTCGGTGCAAATACCGCTGGCAACGTTATGCAAATCCATCAACTTCGCGCGGTGATCTTCGACTTCGACGGCACCCTCGCCGACAGCTACGCCGCCATCGCAGCCAGTGTCAATCACGTCCGCACCCATCACCAGCTGCCGTCACTAACCGTCGACGAAGTCAAGCAACACGTCGGCCGCGGACCGCACCATTTGTTGGAACACACAGTCGGCACGAAAAACGTCAATTCTGACATTGCCCGTTACAAGGCTCACCATCCCAGTGTCATGCGTTCGCTCACGCATTTGTTGCCCGGCGCCACCGCGGCCTTGGAGGCTGCCAAACGCAAAGGTTTGCAGACCGCCATTTGCAGCAACAAGCCGCGCGTCTTCACCGCGGAACTTCTCAAATCTCTTGAGATCACCGGCCTGGTCGATTTGGTCATCGGCCCCGAAGACGTGACGCGAGTGAAACCCGCGCCGGACATGCTGCTGCTCGCTCTGGTAAGGCTCGGCCTGACTGCTGCCGAGGTGCTTTACATCGGCGACATGACGGTGGACATCCAAACCGCCCGCGCCGCCGGCATTACGGTCTGGACCGTGCCCACCGGGTCTGATACGCTGGAAGCGTTAGCAGAAGCCCGGCCTGATCGTCTACTGTGCGATCTTTCCGAATTGGCGCACTGGCTGTCAGCTGGGTGACATTTATTCAGCAATCCGTTGCAAGCTAATGCTTGACACCGACCCCCTTGGTGGTTTACGGTGTTTAATGATTTGTTAATATCTTTCCCCCGGCAAGCCTTACCCCCTGGAGTCCTACCTTGGCCCGCCTCCTCGTCATTAAAGGCGCGGATGAAGGCAAGCAGTTCGACCTGACTGACGGTGCGTTCACGGTCGGCCGCGATGCCAACAATGCCATCCGCTTACACGACACGGAGGTCTCCCGCCGTCACTGTGAATTCCGTTACGGCGGCGGCAGGTGTACACTCGTTGACCGCAGTAGCGCCAACGGTATCTTCGTCAACAATAAAAAAGTCCCGGAAGCCACCCTTCACGCCGGCGACCACATCTTGATTGGTCAAACGGTACTGGTTTACAGCACCGCCGGCCAGGAAACGCCGGAAGAAGCCAGCGATCTCGCAGAAAAGATCAGCCTCATCACCCGTGGCGATCTCGAAATGTCTTCTGCCATCGTCAAGACCATCTCGGACAGCGAGGGCAGCAAGATCCTCGCCCATCCGGAGCAGGCCAAAACACCGTGGCTGCGCACCGCCCTGGCTAATCTGTCGATCATGTACGAATCCAGCCAGGCCGTGAACCACATTCTCGATCTCAACGATCTGCTCCAGCGCATTCTGGAGTTGATCTTCCGCTCCATCGAGGCCGACCGCGGCTGCGTCATGTTGCGCAATAGTGAAACGGGGGAACTGGAGCCCAAAGCGGTCCGCTGGCGTTCCAAGACAGGTCAGGGCGAGCGCATCGACCTGAGCCGCACAATTGTGGATTACGTCATCCGCGAGAAAAAAGGCGTCTTGCTTGCCGACGCTCAAAAGGATTCACGCTTCAACACCGGCCAGAGTATTCTGCGTTACGGCATCGGCGAAGTCATCTGCGTGCCCATGACCGGCCGCCGCGAATCGCTGGGCGTGTTGTATCTGGACACCGTGCACACCGCTCGCCAACTTCTCGAAGGCGGCGGCTCGGCACGCCCCAAGTTCAACGAGGACCACCTGGCCCTGGCCAGCGCCGTCGCCCACCAGGCCGCACTTGCGGTCGAGGAAACGCACTATCACCAGGCGATGCTGCAGGCTGAGCGCCTGGCCGCCGTGGGCCAGACCATTGCCGCCGTGTCGCACCACATCAAGAACATCCTGCAATCGTTTCGCAGCGGCAACGATATTCTGAAAATGGGCATTGCCAATAAGGACGACGCCTTGCTCCAGCAAGGCTGGAAAATGACCGAGAAGGCCCAGGGCAAGATCTTCGACCTGGTCATGGACATGCTCAACTACTCCAAGGAACGCGAGCCGGCCCTGGAGCCCACGGATCTGAACGCCCTGGCCAAAGAAATCGGGGAGTTATTGGGACCACGGGCCAAAGAGCTAAACGCCAAGCTGGACTGTGCCCTGGAGGAAGGGTTGCCAAAGGTCCCTGTCGATCCCGAAGGGCTGCACCGGGCCCTGCTCAATGTCGTCGGGAACGCGCTGGACGCCGTGGAAGGCCGTCCCGGCGCGCAAGTCACCATCGCCACCCGCAAGGATCCCGAAGAAGGCTGGGTCAGGCTGGTCGTGCTTGACAACGGCGTCGGCATTCTGCCTCAGCAATTAAACGAACTTTTCAAACCCTTTGTCAGCACCAAGGGCACCCGCGGCACCGGCCTGGGTTTGGCAGTCAGCCGCAAAATCCTCCGCGAGCACGGCGGCGACATCCAGGTGCAAAGCCAACCAGGCAAGGGCAGCAAATTCATTTTGCGTTTGCCGGCTCGCGCCATCGCGGAAAGCAAGGGCGCGGAACGGGCCCTGCCAACGCAGACGCCCCCACTGATGCCGAGATAAACGAATTACGAAAAACACAAGATAAAACGAATCACGAAAACACGAAAGGAACCTCTTTTTAGTGTTATCGTTCTTTCGTGTTTTCGTGATTCTCTTTTCTACCTTGCCAAAACCGCCCACTTCCACTTCAAAAGCATCGAATTTGCTCTGTCATTTCCTGGCAACTGTCGCTATAGCCGGCGTTTCCTGAGAAAACACAAACCTCCGCGCGCCGCATGCATGGCAAGCGGGATGGATCTAGCATGAGCCAGCGCCGTCGCCAAATCGGCTGGTGTTTGTTAGCAGCGTCGAGTTTGACGTGGTGCGGATGCGATGCGCTTGCGCCGCATGGCGATGGCCACACCGTTCACCATTCCTGGGAAGAGATCAGGCCGCCGCTGCCAGGCCATTCTCCGACACAAATCGATGCACCGCCGGCTGCTGCGAATCCCGAGGAACCAGGCGGCCAGCCGCGATTGCTAGCGCCGGTGCCCCAGAATCGCAGCCTCAAACCCCAGGAACCGCCGGATGCCGCCTTGCTTGAGGTCGCGGCGCCGCTGCGTAACCTTCTGCGTTTGGCCTCCGAGACTTATGCGACCACGCCGGCATACACAGCTCGCCTGCGCCGCCGGGAGATGGTTGACGGCAAAGCCCGGCCCGAGGAAGAGATTCAACTCAAATACCGCCAGGAGCCGTCGAGCCTTGTGCTGCGCTGGCTCGGCAACGAAACCAAGAATCGTGTGGTGCTTTATGTCAAAGGCCGGTACGACGACATGTTGTCCGTGATCCCCGGTCAGAACGATCCGCTTGGTACACCGCTGCTTTCCCAACGGCCGATGCTGCGAGCAGACAGCGGCCAGGGCCTCGGCAAGGAACGCTATCCTGTGCGTGAGACCGGAATCGGCCCATTGATCCAGCGTTTCGGCCACCTGGTCAGCGCCGCCGAACGCGGCGACACCATGGTGGGCAGTGTTAAGTGCTTGGGTTTGGTCAACCGGCCGGAATTTGAAATGCCGGTGGATGCAGTCATGCACGTCATCCCGCCCGGCGTCGACGGCCGTTTGCCCAAGGGCGGGCAACGGCTTTGGTATTTTGACACCGCTCTGCGCTTCCCGGTGCTCGTGATCGCTCACGATTCATTGGGCCAGGAAGCCGAGTACTACTGTTTCGACCGCTTCCTGTTCCCGGGCCGCCTCGCGGACGACGAGTTTGACCCTACCAAGTTAGCCAAGCGTTAGCCGCTGTTTTTGCCATCCTATTATTTTTTCGCCTGGCAATAGCTGAGCGATAACAAAGCAAACCCCGTCGCCAAATTGGGATCGGTTTCGCCAAAGGCTTTGTCGGCTGCGTTCCGCCAGCTGCCGGCGGGCTGTTGACGTTTGACCAACGCATCGAACAATTCACGTTTCCAGAAATGCTTCTTCCCCGCCGCGTCGGCAAAGGGATTCTCACCGAGCGCATCCATCGCCTTGGCGAAAGTATGGTAGTAGTAATACAACCCGCTCTGGCCCATGCCCGGGTTTTCCTCTACCGTGTAATGCTTTCGAATCCAGGCGATGGCCGCCTTGACGCGCGTGTCTTCCTTATCGACGCCGGCGTAAAGGAAGCTCTTGAGACCACCGTAAGTCATGCCGCCTAGCGAACGCAAGCCCCCGCCGGGCGTGGCATACTGGCTGTCTTTCGGATCGGGCACATAGGTGAACCCGCCAAGGTCGTCCGCCGTCGCCTTGGTGGCGAACGGTTGTTTGTTTTGTTCGCTAGGAAGATTTTGGCACTTGCTCAAAAACTCAAGCGCTTTCTTGACAGCGGGGTCATCCTTGGTTAAACCCGCCGCCAGCAAGGCCTCAACCGTGAAGGCGCTATTGGACATATCGGGCCGGCTGCCCTTGTCATAACCGAAACCGCCAGCGTTCAGTTTGGACAAATCGGTCGTGCCTTCCTCGTGCTGCAGCCCCTTGAGAAAGTTGCCGGCGTTTTTCAGAATGGAATCATATTTCCCATCTTTGTTGCCCTCCTTGAGCGCCATGACGGCCACGCTGGTGGTGTAATTGGCCAGCGCCTTGTCGTAAATGCCACCATCTTTTTGCACGCTTTTTTCCAGATATTCGATGGCCTTGGCGATGGCCGGCTCCTTGGGGCTATGCCCGCAGCGGAGCAAACCCGCCACCACCACCGCCGTGATGCCGGGACCGGCCCGTTTGGCGGAAAAGCTGCCATCGGCGGCCTGCTGCGTTTTCAGGAAGACCAGGCCCTTGTCGATGAGCGGTTGAATGTCCTTGGCCGTCGGCTCGCCAGGCTGATCGCCGCCGTGGACTGCGGAGACAAAACAGGTGGCTGCCGTGACCCAGCTGGCCACAATGGCAAAACGAGCGGGTGTCAACATGTTTGGACCTCCTTTGCATTTCACTATAGCAAGCAGCCCGGCCCAGGTACGCTCGAAAATTCCCAATCCCGGCCCTGGTCTGGCCTGCGGGAAGTGGTGGAATATGCTCACCACGACAATGCAGCGCAATGGTATTCTGGAGAAGCTGGCTAAACCACGATTGAAAAAACACGGTTGCAGGTTATGCTAGGAAGTCCGAGTCTGGGCGTTGGTGTACAGATGGCGCTGGCAATGCCGGTTTTGGCGGCTTTGACGTATGTGCCGTCCCCAAGCTCGCCCCGTTGTTGTTCTTGCCCTACCCGAGGTCTCCATGGCTGGCCGTTCGATTCGCACTTTCACCGTGTTGCCGCATCTTCCCGAGCGCCTGCAAGGGCTCCATAAACTCGCTTACAACTTGTGGTGGTGCTGGAACGCCGACGCCGTGTCGCTTTTTCGCCGCATCGATGATGACGCATTTCATGCCGTCGAGAACAGCCCCGTCAAACTCCTGAGCGCTATCCCGCAGGAACGCTTGGAGCAATTGTCGCGCGACGAGGGCTTCCTGGCCCACCTGGACCGCGTCGAGGAAGCGCTGCAAAACTACATGACGAGCACCACCTGGTTTCAGGACACCTACGGCGATGTCGCCACCGGGCATAGCCAGATCGCTTACTTTTCAGCGGAGTTCGGCATCCATGAGAGCATTCCGATCTACTCCGGCGGCCTGGGCCTGCTCGCCGGCGATCATCTCAAGGCGGCCAGCGATCTGGGCATTCCACTGGCGGGCGTCGGTCTCATGTATCGCGAAGGCTATTTCCGCCAATACTTGAACGTCGATGGCTGGCAGCAGGAACGCTATCCGGAAAACGATTTCTTCAATTTGCCGCTGATTCCCGAAACGAATAATGAAGGCAAACCGGTCTTGATCAGCGTGCCCATGCCGGGTCGCGATGTATCGGCCCGAATCTGGCGCATTCAGATCGGCCGCATACCCCTGTATTTGCTCGACACCAACATCGCCCAGAACAACGCAGACGACCGCCAGATCACGGCCCGGCTTTACGGCGGCGATCACGACATGCGCATCCGCCAGGAAATGCTGCTGGGCATCGGCGGCATCCGCGCCCTGCGAGCCATCGGCAAAACGCCGACCGTTTGCCATATGAACGAAGGCCATTCCGCGTTCTGCGGCCTGGAGCGCATCCGCGTCATGATGGAGGAACAGCACCTCGATTTCGCCGTGGCCCGCGAAGCCGTGGCCGCCGGCACCTGCTTCACCACCCACACGCCGGTGCCCGCGGGCAACGACATCTTTCAAAGCAACCTGATGGAGCATTACTTTTCCAACTACTTGCCTAGCCTCAAGATCGACAAGCAAGAGTTCCTCGGCCTGGGTCGGCAAAACCCGCGCGATCAAAACGAAGCCTTTTGCATGACGGTGCTGGCCATTCGGCTATCGAACATCTCCAACGGCGTCAGCAAGCTGCACGGCCACGTATCCCGAAAAATGTGGAAGGCGATTTGGTCCGAGCTGCCCGACGCCGAAATTCCGATCACCTCGATCACCAATGGCGTGCACACCCGCAGCTGGCTGGCGCCCGAGATGGGCCAGCTTTACGAACGCTACCTGGGAGTGCAATGGGAAGAACGGCCGACCGATCACAGCGTCTGGAAACGCGTCGAGAACATTCCCAACGAGGAACTGTGGCGCACGCACGAACGCCGCCGCGAACGCCTGGTGGCATTCGCACGGGCCCGGCTCAAGGCCCAGCTCCAACGCCGCGGCGCTCCGCTGTCGGAGATCGCCCGCGCCGAGGAAGTGCTCGATCCCGACGCCTTGACGCTCGGTTTCGCCCGCCGCTTCGCCACTTACAAGCGCGGCACACTATTGTTCCGCAACCTGGAGCGCCTGGCCGCCATCGTCAACGCCAAGGATCGCCCGGTGCAAATCATCTTCGCCGGCAAGGCCCACCCGCGCGATCACGGCGGCAAGGAACTGATCGCCGAGATCATCCACACCGGCCGCCGCCCCGAGTTTCGCCGTCGCATCACCTTCATCGAAGACTACGACATCAACGTCGCCCGCTATCTCGTCCAGGGCGTCGATGTCTGGGTCAACAACCCACGTCGCCCGCTGGAGGCCTCCGGCACCAGCGGCATGAAAGTGTGTGTTAATGGCGGCATCAATATGTCAGTCCTGGACGGCTGGTGGTGCGAGGCCTTCGCCGGCGACAACGGCTGGTCCATCGGCGCCGGCGAGGAATACACCGACCTCACCTATCAAGACGATGTCGAAAGCCGCGCCATTTACGACCTGCTGGAACAAGAGATCGTGCCCCTATTTTACAACCGCAGCTCAGACGGCGTGCCGCGCGGCTGGCTTAAGGTGATGAAACGAGCCATGAGCACCGTCTGCCCGGTGTTCAACACCAGCCGCATGGTGCAGGAATACATGGAAAAGTGCTACGGTCCCTCCGCCGAGCGCTTCACACGCTTGACGCAAGACCAGCTCAAATTGGCCGTGAACCTCGCCAAATACCGCCGCGGCCTGGCCAACGGCTGGCCGCAAGTCCGCGTCGAGACCGTCGAAGCCAGCGGCGCCGACCCAATGCACGTCGGCGGCCAGCTCGAAGTGCGCGCCCGCGTCAACCTGGGCGGCCTGTCTCCCGAGGAAGTGCAAGTGCAACTCTTCCACGGCATCGTAGACAACCTCGGCGAAATCCCGCAACCGGCAACGGCGCTGATGAGCCACAACGGCAGCAAGGAAGGCAATGCCTGGCTCTTCAAGGGGACCATCCCCTTCCGCTCGTCTGGCCAACATGGCTATGCGGTGCGGGTCCTGCCCAAGAATGCGGACTTGGCGAATCCCTTTGAGCCGGGGCTGGTCTGCTGGGGATGAGCCAGATTGGCAAGCCGGGAGCGTTGGCGAGAATCGTGGGGCCTGTGCTACGATCGGTTTAAACAACGTTGATTAGACGGACTTTATTCTGTCTAATTGCACCTTGTGCGGCTCAGGCTCTCTCATGGCGGAAACTGTACACCATTGTCCCCTTTGCCACGCCATTCTCGAAGTCGGCCCGACGGCGCGATCCTCCACGCGAGACAAGTCCGGGAGACGGACAGGTGGGCAGCATTGGCGTTTGGCAAAATGTACTAGTTGTGGCCGCTCGTTCCGCCAACAACTTGTGCCGCGTGATAACTCCGGTTGGCAGGAATTCAAACGGTAATGTCATTGCTCCGCGCGCCGGGTGCCACGCAACGCCGTCAACGCAACTGGAAGGATTAGGGCCATAACCTCTGACGTGATAAGGAAATGGAGCCTCCGTTACACTGGTTGTTTCTTACCACAGAACACCAGAGCACGGAGGCTCGCATGGCTCGTCAGCGCAAGCAGCGGCAGTCCCGGCGTCGCAAGGGACGCAAGCGAAATCGCACTCAGGCATCGTATCGTCACGGCTTGAAAGACGCCATTGGGAAATTGCTGCCGGGGCAGTTCTTCTCGCGTTGGTCAGGGGTGGGATCGAAATGGTCGCCGCAACGGGTGTTTTGGATGGCCATCTTGATGGTCTGGAGCGCGGAGCAAACGTTGGAGGCCCGCTTCGCCAGCACGCGCGAGGTGGTGCGGTCCTTGTTTCCCAAGTGGCGGTTGGGCAAGAGCTACACAGGTTGGTACAAGGCGCAATTAAAGTGGCTGATGCCGCTGCAACCGGCGTTGAGCACGCGCTTACGCAGGCAGTTGCAGAAACGCGCCGGCCGGCACTGGCAACGCGAGGGTTGGAATGCGTTCGCCGTGGATGGTTCGCGGGTCGAATGTCCGCGCACCCAGGCCAACGAACGGGAGCTCAAGTGTGCGGGTCGCAAGAAGACCGGGCCGCAATTGTTCGTGACCACCTTGCTGCACATGGGGACCGGCCTGCCTTGGGATTTTCGCATTGGTCCGGGCACGGCCAGTGAACGACGCCATCTGGAGGACATGCTGCCGGCTTTGCCGACGCGGTCGCTGGTGGTCGCGGACGCCGGTTTCATCGGCTACGAATTCTGTCGGCGGATCCTGGCGGCCCGGCAGAATTTCTTGTTGCGGGTGGGCGCCAATGTGCATCTGTTGCGGAAGCTGGGCCACGTCGAACAGGAAGGCCGCGACACGGTTTACTTGTGGCCGGAGAAAAACTGGCACGAGCCGCCGGTGGTGCTGCGGCTCATCGAGCGTTGCCACGGCAAGAAGAAGATGTACCTGGTCACCAACGTGCTGGATAAAAAGGCGTTGTCCGAGAAAAGTGCGGGCGTGTTCTACGAGATGCGTTGGGGTGTGGAAGTGTTCTACCGGTCGCTCAAGCAGACCCTGGAGAAGCGCAAGATGCTGAGCCGTACCCCCCAAGCCGCCAAGTGCGAACTGACCTGGGCGGTGTTGGGCATCTGGCTCTTGGGCTTGATGACCGTGGACAGAATATTGGCGCGCGGCGGCGATCCGTTAGCGTGGTCGGCGGCCAAAGCCCGCGACCGTGTGCGCTGCAGCATGCAGCGTGCCTTGAGCCGCCGCCACCAAGATTCAAACTTGGCTCGCGACTTGAGCCGCGCGACGACCGACAGCTACGCACGCAACGGCAGCAAGCAAGCCCGCGACTGGCCGCACAAGAAAAAAGAGCAACCACCAGGCGAGCCGAAAATCCAATCGGCTAATCCAAAGCAAAGACGGGCTGCTAAAAGACTTGAGGAAAAAAGAGCGGCTGCGTAGTTGACGGCGTTG
>DASRAT010000775.1:0-3201 GCA_035638015.1 Gemmataceae bacterium
CCAGTCGGCTCGCATTGGCGGCGTTGATGACAAGCTGACGGGAGCCGCGGGCATCGCCCAGGGCAAGGTCGATTTTATCGCCGATCAGGCCGAAACGGACTCAGGCAATGTCGCGGTCAAAATCCGCTTTCCCAACAGTGAAATGGCGCTGCGAGCCAACACCACCCTCCGCATCCGCGTCTTGACCAACCCCGGCAAGGCTTGCCTGACGTTGCCCATGGCGGCCGTGTTTGAGGATGAAGACCCGCCCACCGTCATCGTGGTCGAAGATTACAAGGTCATCAAAATAAAGAAGGATGGCAAGGAGATGGAGATCGAGACCGGCAAAGCACGCAAACTTCAGGTGAAACTTGGCATCCGCGACCGCGTTTTGGGCCTGGTGGAGATTATCAGCGTGCAAGACCCGGAAAACAAATGGCAGGGCCGTTTGGAGGACGCTCCCAAGTTCGTGACCGAACGGGGACGTGGCTTGCGCACTGACGATTTGATTCAGTTGCAGGTGGATGAGGATTAGTGCCCCGGAATGGGGTGGGGTCGATCAGACAAGGAGACTTGGAAATAAGGAGACTCGGAGACAGGGAGACTCGGAAATCGGGGGAAAGTAAGCCGTCTGAACTTTCTCCTTGTCTCCAAGTCTCCTTGTCTCCAAGTCTCCTTTTCGTGGCAGGAATGGCAACTTTAGCATCGTTGAAATGTCAGGCAGCCCATGTTGAATCTCGCATCCAGAGTCCGTCCCTATTTCGGGGCCGTGGTGCTAAGTGTCGGTTTATTAACCGCAGGCGGAGTCTACAGCGCTACCCGCATGCCCAGCGGCGTCTATCCGGAAGTCACCTTTCCGCGCATCGCTGTCGTCGCCAAGGTGCCGGGCATGGCCTTGACCAACATGGATGTCCTCGTCACCCAGCCGCTCGAGCGTGAGCTAAGCACTGTCATCGGCGTCGCACAGGTTCGCTCCAAGACCATTCGCGGCGGCAGCGAGCTGAGTCTTGACTTCAGCCCCGGCACCGACATGCGTCGCGCCGAGACCATGACCTGGAACAAAATCGGCTCCATTCGCTCCTTGCTGCCTCCCGACACCGAGCTGGAAGTCGAGCAAATGACGCCGTCGGTCTTCCCCATTCTGTCGCTGGTGCTGACCGGCGGCGATAGCTCCACCGACCTTTACGACTACGCTTTTTACCAACTGGCGCCGCAAATTAAAAACGTGCCGGACGTGCTCAAGGCCAATGTCGCCGGCGGCGATCTGCGTGAGATCGTTGTCGAGGCAGACCCCACCAAACTGTTGCAGCACGGCCTGTCCGCCGCCGACCTCGCCGAACAGATCAATAAAACGCATCGCCTGCAACCCGTCGGCCGCGTCGAGCTTTTGCCCTTTGCCTACCAGCTCATCATCAACAATCAGGGTGAAACGCCCCGGCACATTGAGGAAATCGTTGTCTCGACCAAGGGCAGCCAGCCGCTGCTCGTGCGCGACGTGGCCGACGTCAAGGTGCTGCATCAAGACCGCGTCTTGTCGATCGGCTTCGAAGGCAAAGACGCCGTGGTCATCACCGTCTTCCGTCGCCTGGGCGGCAACACCGTCACCGTGTCCAACGGCATTCGCGATTTGCTGGAAAAGCAGAAACTGCCCAGCAACATCAAGGCCCGCGTGGTTTACGATCAAGCCACCTTTGTCAACACCGCCGTGGACAACGTCCGCGACGCCATCTTGATCGGCGGACTTTTCAGCATTCTGATTCTTTTTGCCTTCCTGCGCAGTTGGCGGGCGACGTTGATTTCGGCCCTGGCGATTCCCACTACTTTGGCCATTACCTTTCTGTTTCTGCACTGGAGCGGGGAGACGCTCAACCTGATGTCACTGGGCGGCCTGGCCGTGGCCATCGGTTTGATTATCGACGACACCGTGGTGGTGATTGAAAACATTGGCCGGCATCTTACTCCCGCCGCCAGAAAACTGGCGGCGGCGGCCAGCGAAGTCACGGTATCTGGGCTTGATCCAGGCGCCAAACCAGCGGCCCATACGGTTGATCCCGTGGACGCCGCTTCGGGCGAAATTACCGGGGCCGTGGTCGGTTCCACGCTGACCACCGTATTGGTATTTGTGCCGCTCGCCTTCATTGTCGGCGTTTACGGCCAGTTTTTTGCGTCGCTAAGTTGGGCCTTGTCGATCGCCGTCTTGGTGTCGATGGTCATCAGCTTGACGCTGATTCCGGTGTTCGCGGCCAAATTCCTCGAAGGCCGGCCCATGCCGGAGCCGGGGCCCATTTATAACTTTTTGGCCGACATCTACGAACGCATGTTGGAGGTGGCCCTGCGCCGGCCCTGGGTGACCTTGACCTTGTCCGTGGCGGCAGTGGGGATTGGCGTGATCCTTTGCACGGGCATCCCCAATGTCAACGCCTGGCAAGAGCCAGAGCGGCTTGACAATTTGAAAAAAGCCGCAGATTTGCTGGAAAAGCTGGAGCCTGACCAAGAGACGCTGCTCGCCAAGACCAAAGTTGCCGCCGACGCCAAGGAAGAAAGCAAACTGGCGCCGCTTGCCGCGCTGCAAAAGGACTATGCGACTCGCGCCGTCGCCGTGCGGGACATGAAAGGGTTGGACCAGAGTGCCCTGCAAACGGCACTCGACAAGGCCGCCAAGGCCATGGACAACGCCGCCAAGGCCCTGCTAAACCAGAAAGCCGACGCTGCCCTGGCCGAGCAAGACCTGGCGCTCAAGGCGCTGAAATCCGCCAAGACCGACCTGGATATGCAAATCGCGAGTTTGCAAAAACCGCTGCTCAAGGGCATCGAAACCGGCCTCATGCCGGCCATGGATGAAGGCACCTTCGTGATCGATTACTGGGCGCCCGCCGGCACTCCGCTGGCGGAAACTGAGAAGATGGCCAAGGTCATCGAAGACATTCTCTCCAAGAATCCCGACGTGGACGCCTATGTCCGCCGCACCGGGGCCGAGCTGGGTATGTTCGCCACCCAGACCAGCCGGGGCGACATTCAAGTGGTGCTGCGGCCCGCCGAGGACAATCCGATTAGCTTGCTGACCAAGCCGGTGCGGCCGGGGTTCACCGAAAAAGTCAAGGCCTGGGACAACAAGACCCTCGAAGACAAAATGCAGGAATGGGGCAAGGAAGCGGCCAAGAAAAAATATGGCGACAAGTATACCCTGGCTGACGAAAAAACGCGCGAACGCATGATGTGGGA
>DASRAT010000776.1:0-20669 GCA_035638015.1 Gemmataceae bacterium
CTGGCTAATCCTGCTGCTGCTCATCCCGCTCACGATCTGGTGGAGTTTCCGCAGTCTCGCGGGCCTGGGGACCACTCGCCGCTGGATCGCCTTGGGCCTGCGTTGTTCCTTACTGTTGTTCCTCACGCTCGCCCTGGCCGAAGTTTACCTGCTGCACACCAACGACACCACCACCGTCCTTTTCCTTTGGGACCGCTCGGTCAGCATCCCCCGCGAATACGACCCGCGTGACACCAAGGAAACCAAGGTCGATCTAGTCAAGGATCGCCACATCAATTTCATCTGGAACGCCGTGGCCCAGCGCGGTTCCAAACACTTGCGCGACAACGCCGGCCTCATCATTTTCGGCCGTAATCCCCGGCTGGAATTGCCGCCCGAGCGCGTGCCCACGTTCGGCCCGCGCAGAATCACCAGCACCGTCGATCCCAACTTCACCGACATCAGCGCCGCCCTCAAGCTGGCCCTGGCCTGCTTCCCCGAGGGCACCGGCAAACGCATCGTGCTGATTTCCGACGGCAACGAAAACCTCGGTAAGGCGGAGGAGCAGGCCCGTATTGCCAAGCAAAACGGCGTCGAAATCGACACCGTCGCCGTGTCCACAGGCGACAGCAATCTCAACGAGATCCTCGTCGAGCGCATCGACGCGCCTGTGACCATGGAAGCCGGCACCCGCATGCCCATCCGCATCGTCATCCGCAGTTACAACCCCAAACCGGTCATCGGCAAGCTGTGGATCTCCAAGACTAGCATGAAAACCAGAAAAGCCGCCAAGGATCCAATCGGCAAATTCGACGTTGTCTACAAGGAAGACGACCGCATCCAGGAAAAGTATGTGCGTATTAACCTTGGCCTCAACGTCTTCTATTTCCGTCAGCCGCCAGTGGAAGAAGGCGAGTCCTATACCTACAAGGCTCTATTCGAGTATCTCGGCGTTGAAAAAACGCCGGTCGATTTGGACAACCCCAACCTGGCCGCGCTCGACAAATCCACCGTCAAGCTTGACCGCCCCGAAAACAATTTCGCCAGCACCACCGTCATGTCCCGCGGCGAAAAAAAACTATTGCTCATCGAGCCGGTCATCGGCATGCACGCCCTGTTGCTCAAGCGCCTGGTGCAAAACAAACCGAGCCTCAAGGTGGTGGTCATCACGCCCGAACAGCTCAAGGCCCAGGGCGCCGAACAACTGAACTTCTACCTTGGCAGCTTCGATTGCATCATCTTGGCCAACGTGCCACGTGACAGTTTCACGCCGGAGCAGGACGCCGCCTTGCGAAGTTGCGTTCACGAACAAGGCTGTGGCCTCATCATGATCGGCGGCGTGGCCAACAAGGAAGGCATCGGCGGCAGCTTCGGCCAGGGCGGCTGGCACAACACCGAAGTGGAAAAAGCGTTGCCCGTCACCTGCGACATTAAATCAATGGAGATCGAGGGCAAAAGCGGCCTGGTGCTCATCATGCACGCCTCCGAAATCGCTGAAGGCAACATGTGGCAAAAGAAAATCGCCAAGCTGGCCATCGATAAACTTTCACCGATGGACATGATGGGCCTGCTCTATTACGACTGGACCGGCAATGGCGACCATGTCTGGCACATCCCCTTTCAGCAGATTGGCGGCAACAAAGCCAAAATGCTTGGCCTGGTGGACGGCATGAATCCCGGCGACATGATGGACGCCGAACCGTCGCTGAAAAAAGCCTACGACGCCCTCACCGACCCCCAGCACAAACTGGGCACCAAGCACATCATTTTCATCAGCGACGGCGACCACTGGCAACCGCCCGTCGCCCTGCTGCGCAAAATCGGCCAGGCCAAGATCACCCTGTCCACCGTCTGCATCACGTCACACGGCCAGGGCGAATACAAGCGCATGAAGGAAATGGTCGAGATGACCGTGGTAGATCCCAAAGCCCCGCGCGGCACCTCGTATCCCAAGCAAAACCCCGACGGCACCTTCACGCCGCTCGACCCGCGCGAGTTGCCGCAGATTTACATCAAAGAAACCCGCCTGATCAGTCAGTCGTTCGTTTATGAAAAGAAGTTCGTTCCCAGTTTGTTTCAGGCTACCGGTCCGACCGACGGTTTGCAGCGGCCGCTGCCCCCACTGCACGGCTTCATTCGCACCACGCCGCGGCCCGGTCCGCTCGTGCAATTGCCGATCATGACTCCCAAGATCGACAACAGCCTGTGGCCAGTTTTGGCTTACTGGCAATACGGCCTGGGCAAAGGCGTCGCCTTCACCAGCGACGCCCTGACGACGCCCGACAACACCAGCTGGGATCGCGACTGGGCCAACTCCGAGATGTACACCAAGTTCTGGGACCAGCTCGTCGACTGGTCGATGCGGAATCTGGACGACGGCAAGCACCTGCAAATGACCACCGAATGGCGCGACGGCAAGCTGTTCATCGTCGTCACCGCCCGCGACGACGACAAGAAACCAATGACCGATCTGGACATCGTCGTCCGCGTCAGCTCACCCGATCCCAAGCCCGGCGACGCCGGCCGGCCCGACATCAAGCTGGAGCAGAAAAACGTCGGCCGCTACGAAGCCGAGGTCAAGGCCGAGGAGATCGGCTCCTATTTCCTGACTGCCATGGCCTATCGCAACAAGCAGGGCAAAGGCCCCGACGGCAAATTGCAAGTCGTACGTGAGCCGGTCGGTATGGTGCAGTCTTCCGTCAATGTGCCCTATTCGCCGGAGTTTTCGGATCTTGAGAGCAATCCCAGCTTGCTGAAACGCCTCAGCGACATCACCGGCGGCAAGTTCCACGTGGACGACGACGACATCCTGGCACATCTCGCCAGGCGTGGCGACGTGTTCCGCATTTCGCCCAACCAAACCAAGAGCCTGCAATCAATCTGGTATTGGCTGCTGGTCCTGACCGGCGTCGGCCTGTTTTTCGACGTGGCCGTGCGCCGCATCGCCATCGATCCGGCCATGCTGGCCACGGTGGTGCAAGCCGAATGGGAACAGCTGCGTGGTATGCGGCCCGCGGAAACCAAGGCGCCGCAGTTCCTGGACCGGCTCAAGACCCGCAAGGAACAAATCGGCGATTCGCTCGAAAAGCAAAAAGCCACCCGGCGCTTTGAGGGCACCGATGCCCCAGTCGAGGCGCCGCCAATGGCGGGCGGCCTGGGTGGCGAGCAACGACCACCGACACGTCCCGCCTCGCCGCCGCCAAGGGTCGCACCCGAAGCCGAGGCCAAACCGGCCGACTATGCCAGCAGATTGCTGCAAGCCAAGCGCAAGGCCATGCAGGACCGCGACAAAGACAGCCCACCGAAGTAAGGCTCTTCGCCCAGACGAACATGAGGGGCCGGGCCGCCTTTTGCTTCAGGGTCAGCATCCATGACCCTTCCGTTTTGCCAGCCGCCGCGCCAAAGGGTAAACTATGCGGCTCCCAAAGTGAGGTTTTTCACAGATGCCCTCGGGCGCTTCGGCACACCCTTCGAGATTGCTGCTGCAGCAGCGATATTGAACCTCGACGCGGCGGCATTGGCAGGTTAGAATCCAAACCATTCGCCGCTGCCCTAAAACAACCAGCCGCGAAATCCTGTCCTAAAGAATTTGGTCATTCTGGAGAATGCCATGGTTCGCGGAAGGATCTTGATTCCGGCGTTTTCAATCGCATTGTTCAACATTGCGCTGGCGCCAAGCGTTTCACAAGCAATTCAGCCGCCAGCCAAGCCACGCGTCGATGCCTATGGCGATCCGCTGCCCGAAGGCGCCGTTGCCCGGCTTGGCACCAATCGTTGGCGCACCTGGGACAGCCCGCTGGTGTATTCGCCTGACGGCAAAATCGTTTTGGCCGCGGGCCGACAAACACGGGTGTTCGACGCCGTTACTGGCAAGTTGCTGCGTATTTTCGATCTGCAATCCAGCAGGGCGATTTTCATCGCCGGCAGCAAAACGGCGATGCTCGCCAGCCCCATCGATAACAAGCTGATTTTCGTGAACGTGGACACCGGCAAGGTGACGCGTGAGGTGTCCATCAACGGCTATCAGTGCGCGTGGTCCGCCGATGGCAAAAGAGTGGCCTATCCCAACCGCAATCCCGGCGTACACGCTTGGTCCTACGCCGTTTGGGACATTGAAGCAGGCAAACAAATTCAGCAATGGGACTCGAGTTGGGCCGCCAAGGCCTTTGCCATTTCACCCGACGGCAAGAGGCTTGCCCTCAGCGATCACCGCGAGATTTCAGTGTTCGACATTGGCACAGGCATCGAGTTGGCTAACTGGAAGAGCACCCATGTTACCCGTGGCAGCGCGGGCGCCAACAATATCCTGGCATTTTCACCGGACGGCAAGATCATCGCTACGGCCGACGAGCACCGTGTGATGTTGTGGGACCCAGCAACGGGCAAGTTTGCCAAGCTCGGCAAACTCGGTCCCGATTTGCCCATTACGCATAGCGATCCCCTGGCCTTGGCATTCAGCACGGACGGTCATTACCTTGCCGCCGGCTGCGACGACGGCTCGCTTTATGTATGGGACCTTCAGGCGGGCGCCCTGGCGTGCAAATTGCTGCACGCCGGCAACGGCTTGCCGCTCTTCGGCGTCACCTTTGCCCCGGACGGCAAAACCTTGATTACTCAAGCGCTTCTTTGCATTTCGGCTCGAGTATGGGACATTCCAAGCGGGCGAGAGATTTCCTCCGCCGAGGGCAATATCAGCAGGGTCGACGCCTTGGCTTTTAGCCCTGACGGTAAGTCCCTTGCCACATCGGGGGTAGGCGACCCGCCCAGCTTGTGGGACGTTGGTTCCGGCAAGCTATTGCGCCGCTTCGAGAGCTTGAATGCTGCCGAGCCGCGCGGTGGGGCCTTGGCATTTGACAGCGCGGGCAAATGGCTGGCCACGCTCAACAGAAACAATGTGACGATTTGGGACCTAGACGACGGCAAGTTAGTCCGCAAAGGCGTGGGTTGGAAAAGAGAAAACACCAGCGAGATCGCGTACGTAAGTAACGCCCTCGATGACAAGACCTTGGTCACGCTGTTTCAGGGGGACGTGAAACAGAGAGGTTCAGAAGGCGAACTATTATTCATCAATCCAAAGGCCGATGTTCGCTGGACCATGATTGGCGCTTGGGACATGACGACAGGCAAAGTAAACAACGCGTTCCGCGTTGAGGCCGAAAACGTAACCGGGATGCAGCTGTCGGCGGACCGCAACATCGTCATGGCTTTTGGCACATTGCCGGCAGACAACCGGGAACGCTACGTATTCGGCTGGGACCCGCGCGCCAAAACAGAACTATTCCGAATCCCGTTGCCTGACTTGCGCGACCTTGATTGCATCTGGCTTTCGCCTGACGCCAAGACCGTCGTTGTTTATCCAAGCTATGCCGTCCTGGCGGATCGTAAACACCGTTTTTACTACTTCGAGGTGGCCTCTGCAAAACTGCGCCATGTGTTTGAGCATGAGATCGATGATTTGGCGTGCCGCAGCGAGTTAGCCCATGAGCGTTTGGCCGCGGTGATCATGCTGGATTCCATCGTGCTTTTCGACCCCCTTGCCGGCAAGGAACTGCGACGCTTCAAGAGCGATCAGCCATCCATTAGCTCGTTGGCGTTCTCACCGAATTGCAAGTTTCTTGCGAGCGCTGGCGATGACACCACAACCTTGATCTGGGACGTCGGCGTCACCACCAACCCCGTCAAGAACATCAAGCTCACCAACAAAGATTTGGCCGATCAATGGGCCGATCTTTTGTCCCCAGACGGCATCAAGGCTTATGCCGCGATCCACCGCTTCAGCCAGGCGCCCAAGCAATCTGTCGCGTTTTTCAATGAACAAGTTCAGCCGCCCGCCATCGTGGTGACAACGGAGAAGCTCAAAGAACTTGTGGATCAATTGGATGGCCAGCGCTACGCCGACCGTGAAAAGGCGAGCCACGAGCTACTTGGCCTGGGCGAGTTGGCCAGACCCATCCTTGAGGCTCTGGTGAATGCGCCGCCATCGCTCGAAGCAAAACAACGCGCCGAGCAGATACTCAAAAAGCTTCAGGCAATTCGCGGCAAGGGGCCTTTGGGCTTGACCGGCGAACCGCTCCGCGAGGCCCGTGTTGTGGAGGTTCTTGAAATAATCGGGACGGCTGACGCACGGGACTTGCTGGCTCGTTACGCAAAAGGCGCTCCGCATGCCGTGCTGACGCGCGAGGCCCAGGCGTCGTTGAAACGGATGGGAAAGTAAGTAGTAGCGCCCAACCTCAACACGACAGGTTCGATCGGCGGAATGGAATATGAAGCTGCCCAACGGAGATCAAGCCACCATTGACCCACGCAAGGTGACCGACTATTGCCTGGACCCCGACCACGACGACGGTAAGCACAAGGCCCGTTTGTTCCAAGAACTTTTGGGCATCACGTTGGAGAACTTTCAACTCTTGTTGGATGCGCTCAAGGACGCGGCCGCCAATCATGACGCCGCCGTGGGGAAGCTCGATAAATACGGCCAGCGCTATGTAATCGATTTCGAATTGGCGGGGCCAGCAGGATCGGCCGGGCTGCGGTCGGCGTGGATTATTCATACCGGCGAAGCGGTCCCCCGGCTTGTGACATGCTATATACTGTAGACAGGAGACCTCAAACGATGAACCAATCTCGCCAAGTCAAGCTGCTGGATGTCGTGGCTGTGCTCAATAGTCCGGCCGATGCCGGCGTGGAAGTCGGCGATGTTGGAACGGTCGTCGAATTATTGCCGCCGGACGGGGTCGAGGTGGAGTTTTTGGACCGCGACGGCCGGACGCGGCGCCTTGCGACTTTGGCCGTCGCCGATGTGCTGGCGCTCAACCGGGAGCGAACACCGGTCAGCTAGCGACCAAACGAGAATGCGCTTGTGGCCTGATTGCCCAACATGAACCCAATCCCTTCCCACCCCCTGTCCCTCACGCGCCGCCATTTCCTCTCCGGCGCCAGTTTCGCCCTCGGCAATCTCGCCCTGCAATCGCTCCTGCCGCAGCGTTTGTCCGCCCAGGCCGCCAGCCAACCCGACCTGCCCCATTTTCCGCCCAGGGTCAAGCGCATCATCTACCTCTTCCAGAGCGGCGGCCCGGCCCAGCAGGATCTGTTCGATTACAAGCCCCTGCTCGACGAAAAACACGGTCAGGAGCTGCCCGAGCATGTCCGTGGCGCCCAGCGGCTCACCACCATGTCGGTCAACCAGGCTTCCATTCCGCTGGCCCGGTCGATCTTTCGTTTCGCCCGGCATGGCCGCTCGGGGGCGTGGGTCAGCGAATTGTTGCCGCACACCGCGTCGGTCGTGGACGATTTGTGTTTCATCCGTTCGATGTTGACCGAGGCGATCAATCACGATCCGGCCATCACCTTTTTTCAAACCGGTTCGCAGATCGCCGGCCGGCCTTCGATCGGTTCGTGGATCAGCTATGGCCTGGGTTCGATGAACGACAACCTGCCCACGTTTGTCGTTTTGGTCACGCCCAACAAGGGAGACCAGCCGCTTTACTCGCGCCTTTGGGGCAACGGTTTTCTCGACTCGACGCACCAGGGTGTCCGCTTTGCCTCGGGAAGCGAACCCGTTTTTTATCTGAGCAATCCCGAAGGCGTTTCGGCCGACAGCCGCCGCATGTCGCTCGACACCCTGGCGGCGCTCAACCGCATCCAGCAAGACCGCGAGCTTGATCCTGAAATCGAGTCGCGCATCGCTCAGTATGAACTGGCTTTTCGGATGCAGACCAGCGTGCCGGAAGTGATGGACATTGCCCGCGAGCCGCAAAGCGTGCTGCGCATGTATGGTTCCGATGTGAATCGGCCGGGGACGTTCGCCCGGCATTGCCTGGTGGCCCGTCGCCTGGCCGAACGCGGCGTGCGTTTCATTCAGCTTTATCATCAGGGTTGGGACCAGCACGGCAATTTACCTGCCGGTTTGCGAACGCAGTGCCGCGAGACCGATCAGCCCAGTGCCGCCCTGATCAAAGACCTCAAGCAGCGCGGCATGCTGGACGACACGCTGGTGATCTGGGGCGGCGAATTCGGCCGCACCAGTTATTGCCAGGGCCGCCTGACGGCAACCAATTACGGCCGCGACCATCACCCGCGCTGCTTCACGGTTTGGCTCGCCGGCGGCGGCGTCAAAAACGGTTTGACCTACGGCCAGACCGACGCCTACGGCTACAACATCGCCGATGCATCGGGCAACCCCCTCCACCCCGAGCCAAGCCGCTTCACGCCGGGAGCCGTTCACGTTCACGATTTACAGGCCACCATTTTGCATCTCTTGGGCATCGACCACACGCGGCTGATCTTCCCCTATCAAGGCCGCCGCTTCCGGCTGACTGACGTGCACGGGCATGTCGTGGATGACATTCTCGCCTGACCGCTTGCTCGTAGCGATGCCCAATTGCAGCTGCAACGAATGCCAAATGCAGCTGTGTCACCCATCTCTTGCGTCTCTCTCATCTGCGACAACAAAGTTTATTAACATCTGTTAAATTGTTTTAATTAACCCTGTAAATGCTTGTTAATGTGCCATTTACGTCTTGTTTTAGACATTTAAAAAATCCATGTTGACATTTTAAGTGTTCATTAGTATATATAGGGAACAAATAACCAATGTGTCCCAAATAAGGAGTTTTGCCATGTTATGCCGTCATTGCCAAAGCGTGAAATCAAATCGTCCGCGGGGCCTGTGCTGGTCCTGTTATTACAAGCCGGGCCTGCGTGAGCGCTATCCGTCCACGAGCAAATTTGGCCACCGCGGTGTCGGCAATTTCTACCGGCGGATGCGCTTGCCTTCTCGACCAACGCGTGCCTTGCCCGGCTCACCGGAGAAGGTCGCCATTTTGGCCGAGCGCGCTCGCCTGGGCGTCTCGCTGTGGCATCCGCTCGACGCCGAGCTGGATATGGCTGTGCCTTTGGGAATGGCGGGATAGATTAACGAGGCAACCGTTACCCCCACAACCTTGACAAGGTCAACACCATGACACCCTTCGCGCGAACGATCATTGGGCTGGCGCTGCTCGCGGCCCTGACCCCAGCAGTGACCGGCTTCCAGGCCGGCGCCAAGACCATTACACTCACCGACAAGGACGCCGACGCCAAGGTCGAGTTGGCCAAGGGCGACAAGCTCGTCGTCAAGCTCGCGGCCAATACCACCACCGGCTTCACCTGGGTGATCGCGTCCAAGGAAGATGACAAGTTATTGAAATCAAGCGGCAAGCCCGACTATGTGGCGCCGGAAAAAAAGGCGGTCGGCGCCGGCGGCATTCAGGTTTTCACCTTCACCACCGAAGGGGCTGGCATGATCGAAGTGGAACTGCACTACAAACGGACGTTCGAGAAAGACAAGGCGCCAGCGAAGACGTTCAAATTCAAGGTGACGATCAAATAGCATATGTCGTTTCAGCTCTGCGCTGGCTTCGCCGCTCGCCGCCAGCGCGGAGGCGCAACCACAAAAGTCAACAACACCAATCCCGCAAAACTGCAATAGATCCACGGCCAAATCCAATCGTCATCAGCTGGCGTCTCGAAAAACATCCAGTTGTGCATGAGCCGTCCAACGAATGAGCGGTTTTCATGCGCCACGCCCGCCGCATCCAACAACTGCACCTCCCATGTCGTTAGCGGGCATGTGAAGTGCGCCAGCGCCTCGGCGGCCACGACCGCGATCATCAACAAATGCGTGCCACGGAACCAAATGTTGCGTATCCACCGCCACCCCAGCGGAATGCCCACCACAATCAGCAATTCGCCAAAGACGACATAGCTGACGTAGGCCAAATGAACACCCACCACGATGTCGGCCAGGATTTCGTAAAACATGGCAGGCCTCCGCGGACCGGAAGTTAGTGTTCACTATCTTCCAGAATGACCCTCGGCCTTCAGGTTTATTCCCGAAAAATCCTCCAAACCCCATCGATCCCACGCACCTCGTTGGGTCGAAACTTCGCCTTGTACTCCATTGACTTGCAACCCTCGACATAATAGCCAAGATAAACGTGCGGCACACCGCGCTGGGCGGCCACGTCAAGGATCGACAGTAAATTCCATGTTCCCAAGGACCGCTGCCGTTCGGCCGGATCGTAAAAGAAATAAATCGCCGACATCGCTCCCGGCAAAACATCGACATAGCCGACGCCGACCAGGCGCGAGCCGAGATAGTAACACCATTCCTCGGTGCGAAAGGGATTATCGACGTAAGAGTTGATGTAACTCTCCGCGTCCTTGGCGGGATGCTCGGGCCAACCCTTGGCATTGGATTGAAACGCATGAAAGCGATCGTAAAGGTCGAGCTTGGCCGGGCTGACCTGCGGCTGGCCAATGCGCAGTTCAACAATGCCTTCGTTTGCTTGCCGCGCTCGCCGTTGGCTGCGGTCGGGCCGAAACTGATCGACCACCACGCGAATCGGCTGGCACTTTTGGCAACCCAGGCACTGGGGCCGAAACATCGCACGGCCGAAACGGCGCCAGCCATTGGCCATGCGCAGGCCATAATCGGCGGCCGTGGCGCTCTGGACAATGTCGTATTCCAGGCTCCACGTCTCATGGGGCAAGTAGCCACACTGGCTGGGCGGAGCGACAAAATGATAAAGCGACTCCATAACGCCCCCACGCCGCGAGCGGCTCAGCCCCTCAGTTTCTGCATCATCCGCGTGATCATCCAGTCGCTAATGCCCAACGGCAACAACCGCAACACCGCCAGCGGCCCGCGCGATGCCCAGGGAAACGCTACAAATTTACGCCGTTTGCGGATGGCCTTGATGATGCGTTTGGCAGCGTAATCCACGTCCAGCATCATGGGCACCTTGAGATTGATTTTGTCAGTTAGAGGCGTTCTGATCCAGCCCGGACAGACCAGCGTGGTGCCAATGCCGCGCGGGCCCACCTCAACACGAAGAGATTCAAATATCGCGTTGACGCCAGACTTGGCCGCACAGTAAGCCGCCATCATCGGCAACCCGCGGTAAGACGCCAAACTGGAAATGGCCGCGATGTGGCCCTTTCGGCGGGCTAACATGCCAGGCAACACCGCGGCAATCGTATTGGAGACGCCGATCAGATTAACGTTGATGATGGCATTGAATTTGTTGGGTTCAAGGGCGTATGTGGGCGTCTCATAGCCGATGCCGGCACAGGCAATGAGCAGATCAACGGGGCCTAACTTGGCTTCTAACACATTAGCAGCACGTTGAACGGCACCCACGTCGGTAACGTCGGCGATTTCCCAAGCACACTTCGTCCCCTTGGCTTCAAGCTCGCGCTGCAACGATTGCAGTCCGTCGGCTTGCAAATCCACAGCTGCGATGGCGACGCCTTCGCTTGCCAAACGGACGGCTAGCTGGCGGCCAAGTCCGCTGGCGGCGCCGGTAATCAGCGCAACCCTTGGAGGCCATGACGTGTTACCCATGTTTAAGCATCCTTGCAAAAACTCGCAATTATCTCCACAAACTCCGCCTCCTTCTCAAACATCGGCAAATGCCCGCAATTCGGTATCAACTCCAATCGCGACCCCGAAATTTGCCGCCGATACGCCTCGCCATAAGCCGGCGGCACTAGCTTGTCGCTGGCGCCCCACACCAGCAGTGTCGGACATTGAATCCTATGCAGCCGTTTTGCGAGCTTCGGATCATACGGCCGCTCCCAGATCAATCGCGCCAAAACCGTCAATGATTGATACGCCGCCATCATCGTTTGTTCGTCTTGCTTGTCTTTGATCACCAACGTTGCCATCGCCGACTTCGGATCGTGAAACAGTAATTCGCGCATCATTTCCTTGTTTTGCACATGGCGAAACATGTCGGGCAATGGCTGCTCTGGCACCCACAAACCGGGCGCATCGGCAATCCACAGCTTCTTCACCCTCTCGGGCCAGCGACAAGCCACTTCCGCCGCGATCCAGCCGCCCAGACTGCAGCCGCCCAGACAAACTTGCTCCAGCCCCAAAATGTCGAGCAACTCGATGTAGTGAAATGCCATGTCCTCAATGGTATCGATCTCGTCAAACCCGCCGCTCTGGCCGAAACCCGGATGCGTAGGCACGATGACGCGGAATTGTTTCGACCAGGTCTGCAAAAACGGCAACCACATGGCCGCTTCGCCGAGTGTGCTGTGCAAATAGATGAACGGCGGACCGTCGCCGTTTTGCATGACCACGGTGGACCGCCCATTGACATTGACGACTTCGGGCTGCCCGCCGCTACGGGATAACAGCACCCGGGCGCCGTACTTCAGTTTTTTCAAAGTTTCGAACATGATTGAAATAGGGGTCAGGGGTCAGGGGTCTGGGGCCAGCAATGCACCTTGAGGTTTACGGGACAGTTTTGGTCGCAGAGCTTGGAAGGCCGCTCGGCTTTTCCTGACCCCTGACCCCTGTCCCCTGACCCCTCGTATGCGGCAACACCTCGCGCGCCAATAACTCCATGCTCTTCCGAGCCAACTCGTGCGACAACGTCCCCGTCTGGCATCCCGTCAACACCACGCCGCAGCCCAATTCCTTCTGATATTGCTCCAGCTTTTGCCGCACCGTTTGCGGACTACCGACGATGGCGAAGACGCCCTTCTCCATGTCGTCCCATGTTTCCTGCTGGTACAGGAAGTACTTCTGGTTCTTGTAAATCGCCGCCGCCGACGCAGCCGAAGTGTATCCAGGCGGCGATAATCCAATGTTTTTGAGCAGATTCTTGACGAAATACCAGGAATGCGGTTCAAACTCTTCGCGTGCCTTCTTGTCGGTCTCCGCCACATAAATCGGCACGCCCCAGCCCATCTGCTCCGGCTTGGCCGTGTAACCCGCCTTCTCGCAGGCCTCCCGAAACTGGGCGAAAACACGTTTGAACACGTCGATGTGAAAATACGGCACACCCATGTAGGCATAACGCCGTTGAGCGACGAACTCAATCGTCTCCTTGCTGCCGACACCCGGAATCCAGATCGGCGGGTGCGGCTGCTGCAACGGCCGCGGCCACGGATTGACATAGCGAAAATGATAATGCTTCGAGTCCCACATGAAGGGCCCCGGATGCGTCCAGGCCTTGACGATCAAGTCCAAGGCCTCACGGAATCGCTCGCGGGCATGAGTGGGATTGACGCTGTACGTGTAATACTCCGGCCCGCCGCCGACCACCATGCCCGCGACCAGACGACCGCCGCTCATCACATCGAGCATGGCAAACTCTTCGGCTACGCGAAGCGGCGGATTGTAAAGCGGCAGTGCGTTGCCGATGACGGCGATCTTGCAGCTTTTGGTCCGCTGGGTGAGAGCGCCCGCGACCACGTTGGGCGACGGCATCAGGCCGTAAGCGTTTTGATGGTGCTCATTGACGCAAACGCCATCGAAGCCAAGCGTTTCGGCGTAGGCGAGGGTATTGATGTATTCCGTGTAAAGCTGATGGCCCTTGACCGGATCGTACAGCGAGTTGGGCAGCCAAACCCAGGCGGAGTCGTATTTGGCGTCGAAATCAGCGGGAAGATAGGGCCAGGGCATCAAGTGGAAGAAGTAATATTGCACATTTTTCTCCGCGAAATCGCAAGCAGCCTAGCATTTGTAGCACTCGCGCCGCGCAATCGCAATGGACAACTTGGTGTTAACCAAACACAATAGAGAGCGGAGGCCCCCATGCACAATACGTTACTCAAAGAAACCATCCTGCGTCTGCTCCCCCAGGTGCAAACGCCCGCCCAGTATATCGGCGGCGAGCTCAACAGCGTCGTCAAGGACCATCGCCATGTCCGCGGCAAGCTCTGCCTTGCGTTCCCCGATTTGTACACGCTGGGCATGAGCCATCACGGCTTGCAGGTGTTGTACACGCTCATGAACAACGACCCGCAATGGGCTTGCGAGCGCGTCTTCACGCCGTGGCCCGATTTCGAGGCGTTGTTGCGCAAACATAATCTGCCGCTCTACAGCCTGGAATCCTTCACTCCGCTCCATTCCTTCGATTTGATCGGCTTCAGCCTGCAATATGAGATTTGTTACACCAACGTCTTGACGATGCTGGACCTTGGCGGCATTCCGCTGCACAGCGCCGACCGCACGCTGGAGCATCCGTTGGTCATCGCCGGCGGACCTGGGGCTCAGAATCCCGAACCCCTGGCGCCGTTTATCGACCTGTTCGTGATCGGCGACGGCGAAGAAAGCCTGCCGTGGATCATGGAACGCTGGATGACGCTCAAAGAGCGTGGCGACAAATCACGCCGTGAAATTCTGGCTGAGATCGTCGGCGCCACCGACTGGGCCTACGCGCCTTGTTTCTATGAACCCGATTACCACGCCGACGGCACCATTGCCGCCGTCCATCGCACGCGGGTCGATGTGCCGCGCGACATCCTGGCCTGCACCATCGACCAGGAACTTGAAGCCATCCCGTTGCCGACAAAGCCAGTTGTGCCCTATGTCGATACGCCGCACGACCGCATCGCCATTGAAATCATGCGTGGCTGCCCCTGGCAGTGTCGCTTTTGCCAATCGACGGTCATCAAACGGCCGTTGCGTGTTCGTTCCGTCGAGACGATCGTGCAGTCGGCCCTGGAAAGTTACCGCAACACCGGCCACAACGAGATCAGCCTGCTCAGCCTCAGCACCAGCGATTACCCCTATTTCGAGGAACTGGTAAAGCGCATGCACGAGGTTTTCACGCCTTTGGGCGTGAACATCTCGCTGCCAAGCCTGCGCGTCAATCACCAGCTGCGAATGTTGCCTACTCTCTTCAAGGGTGTTCGCAAAGCCGGCCTGACGCTCGCCCCGGAAGTGGCCCGTGACGACATGCGCGAGCAAATCCGCAAAAAGATCAAGAATGAGGATCTCTACGAAGGCTGCCGCGTCGCCTTCCAGAACGGCTGGAACAAGGTCAAACTCTACTTCCTGTGCGGCTTGCCAGGTGAGCGCACCGTGGACCTCGATGGCATCGTCGAGATGTCCGACACCATCGCCCGCATCGGTAAAGAGGTGAAGGGCCGCTTCGTCGAGGTGACGGCATCGGTTTCCAACTTCGTGCCCAAGCCGCACACGCCCTATCAGTGGAACGGCATGCAAACCCGTGAGTATTTCAACTGGGCCGGCAACTACATGCGCGGCCGCTCGCGCATCAAGTCGGTCAAGATCAAGCAACACGACGTCGCAGTCAGTCTGCTGGAAGGCATCCTGACACGCGGCGACCGCCGTATCGCTCCTGCCATCGAAGAGGCCTGGCGCCGCGGCTGCCGTCTTGACGGCTGGCGTGAGTGTTTCAAACCCGAGATTTGGTGGCAGACGTTTGCCGATCTGGGCATTGATCCGACATGGTATTCGCAACGTGCGCGGCCGCTGGACGAGGTGCTGCCGTGGGATCACGTCAACGTGAAGAAGGGGCGGGAGTATTTGGAGAAGGAGCAGAATCGGAGCTTGCTGCAGTTGCAGGTGATGGCGGATGCGGAATGACGCTTCGCCGCTTGGGGCGAGGCATAGATCTCTAAAATGGCAAAACTCACCGACCCTGAGATCCTGACTTGCTATTGCAACGCCTTGGCGAATTGGCGGTATGCTGGGTATATTGTTTTTGAGCGCGATGCAGAACATGGACTACGAAGGCATCTCCCTCGTATCATGCAACAAGACTTTCAGGAAATGCTATTCAATTTTGTCACTAACGAGGGTGGTGAAATCGATCAGGTAGCGGAAACGCGAGAAGAATGGCGAGACCATTGGTCACACCACTTCGATCTTCGTCCAATTGTGGATGGCGTTAAGATATACGTAGAAACCCGGCTAAAATACTCGATGCCCGAAGATCCAGACGATCCTGTAATTTTTGTTGTAAACATCCACCCTGCGTGAACGGATCAAATGCCATGCAGCCCGAAACTCACCGAGTGCCACGAGCGAAGCCCTTCCCTTGGTTGTGTCCACGGTGCATGAAGCATCAGGTTTTCCCCGCAAAGATTGAGTACGTGCTTGATGTAAATCATGACGGGATTCTACACAAAGTGCATATCCCTGAATTGACGGTTCCAAAATGTGTAACCTGCGGCGAGTTGCTTTTCGACAATGCCGCCGATGATCAGATCAGCAATGCGTTGCGAACCCAGCTGGGACTGCTCAATCCTGAGCAAATTTCTCAAAATCGCCAAGCGTTGGGCATGAGTCGGGCGGAACTGGCTGAGCGCATCGGTTTTACCGAGCAGGCCCTGACGCGCTGGGAAGAGAATCGCGGCATACAGACGCGCGCAGCTGACAATCTGTTACGCTTGTTTTTCGCGCTGCCCGCTGTTCGAGGAGCGCTAATTGGCGGCGGCCAAAATCGGCAGCTAGGCGTTAGCGTCGATCAAGCAACTTCCAAGGTAGCCTAACGCCTCCTCCAACTACTTCATCACTTCAGCGTTAGGCGACAAACGTCCGCAAACATGGTAAATTCACCATCTCGAAAACCTTCACTGACTGTGTTCATTGCTGGCGCCGCCTGCTGCGCCTTCGCCGCCCTCTGGCTTTTCTGGCTCTTCCTGGCCAACACCGGCGATCTGCTCGACATGCTGTCGGCCGCTTCCAACAATCCCGGACCGCGTGAGCACCTCACGCGCTACGGCCTTACCCGGCCAGGTCCAATCCGCTTCACCGTAACTCAGTTCGTAGTCCACACGGCGCTGCTGGGCGTGCTCATTTGGACTGGCTGTTCCCTGCTGCTCTTGTGGCGGTCGGGCCGCTGGAGCGCGATCGCTTTCAGCGCGTTTGCCATCACCACGGCTTTGTTCGGCACCTTGATGCGCGTGTTTTTCTTGACTCTGCCCGGCGAGGTGGTAAAGGTGGGACCATTGGTGTTGGACGCGGCGGTGATCGTTTTCGCTATCATTCTTGGAGCGGCGATGTTCTTGCCCAGTGTCGCCGCGAACTATGCCGGTAATCGGGAAGACGCCGGCGCCGGCACTCCCGCCGGGTGAGTATATCATTCGCACATGAGGTATTTCCGTGGCTCGCAAAAAACCTACGGCCGTGCTAGTGTTTGGCATCCTCAATCTCGTCCTCGGCGGCCTGAGCCTGGCTGGCAATCTGTGCTGCGGCTTGGGGTTTGCCATGGGCTATGTCGCCATCCGCAGTGTTTACCAGTCCGTGCCGCCGGAAGGTCAAAAGGAACTGGACGATTTATGGCAGGCGTTTGCCAAAAACGTGCCTGGCTTGCTGCCGGTGATGATCGGCCAGGTGATAGTGGCATTAGTCCTGGCGGTAATCCAGGTAGTGTCGGGAATCGGCTTGGTGCGGGTCCGCGGCTGGGGCCGATGGTTATGCGCGACCTGGGGCTTGCTGGAAATCATTTTGGTGATATCGACGATGTTTTACCAGTTGACCTATTTTTATCCGGGCTTGCAAAAGGCCACCGACGATTTCGAAAAGTGGATGGATAAGCAGGAGGAAAAGCAGAGAAAAATGGGTCAAGCGCCGCCCCCTCGCCAAAAAATCAACATGGGGGGAGGCAGCGGCAACGTCATCGCGGACAACGCCGTATCGATCGTATTCAGCGGCCTTTATTTAGCCTATGGCGCCTTGGTGTTCATCTTCATGGTGCTGCCGCAGACGGGCAAGGCGATCGCACGCTACAACGGCTTGGACGAGGAATTCCCAGGCCAGCGCCAGGATGATTTCTACGACGATGACTATCAACGCCGGCGGCGCGAGCTTGACCAGCCACCGGGAGGACCTGCGCCTCCACCTGGCTAATCGCCGCCACGGGGTCCATACAATCCTGTCATGAATGCGGATCATCCAATCGACGGCTTGCGGCAAGCAGCGGCAATGGTGGCAACGGCAGAGCGCGTCGCCGTCCTGACCGGCGCCGGCATCTCCGCCGAAAGCGGCTTGCCAACGTTTCGCGGCGCTGGCGGCCTGTGGGAAGGCCAGCGCGTTGAAGATGTGGCCACGCCCATGGCCTTTCAGCGCGATCCGGGGTTGGTGTGGCGGTTCTACAACACTCGTCGAACTGCTCTTCAAAAAGTACAACCCAATCCCGGCCATCACGCGCTGGTGCAGCTAGAAAAACGCTTTGGCGAGGACCGATTCACGCTCATCACGCAAAACGTGGATGGCTTGCATCGGACTGCTGGGAACAAGCGGGTTCTGGAATTGCACGGCAGCCTGGCACGAGTGCGTTGCACGGGCTGCGGCGTAATCGAAGATCGCGGCCAACAGGACTTGCCGGAGTTGCCCAAATGCGACGCTTGCGGCGAATTGCTGCGGCCTGACATTGTCTGGTTTCATGAAATGTTGCCGCAGGACATCTGGATGCAAGCCGCAGTAATGGCCCGTGCTTGTCAGTGTTTCCTGGTCATCGGCACCAGCTGCGTGGTTTACCCAGCGGCTGGTTTGGTCCAGATCAGCCGAAAGGGCGGCGCAAAAATCATCGAGATCAACGTGGAACGGACGGCTGCAAGCGACCTGGCCGATGTCAGTTTGTTCGGGCCATCGGGTGACATACTGCCAAGACTTTTGGAATTAATGTAGATCTGCGAGGAATGGTCGATGCCCCTTCTGCTGGACGGCAAACAACTGGCTGCGACCATGCAAGCGGAGATTGCCCGTGGCGTTGCGGCTTTGCAACAATCGCATAGCCGCAAACCTGGCCTGGCTGCGGTGTTGGTCGGTGAGAACGCCGCCAGTCAAAAATACGTCCGCAACAAACGCAAGGCCTGTGAGAAAACCGGCATCGATAGCTGGCTGCACGAGTTGCCGAAAACTACGCCTCAAAGCGAGCTGCTGGAACTTGTGAACCAACTGAACCACGATCCGCGAGTGCACGGCATCCTCGTTCAGCTGCCATTGCCGACCCAAATCGACGAGGCAACCATCATTCAAGCCGTTTCCCCACTCAAAGATGTCGATGGTTTCGGTCCGGTGAGCCTGGGACTTTTGGCAGCAGGGCATCCCCGGTTTTTGCCATGCACACCATTTGGCATTCAGCAATTGCTGGTGCGCAACAATATCAGCGTCGACGGCAAGCACATCGTCATCGTCGGCCGCAGCAATATCGTCGGCAAACCGCTGGCGCTGATCTTTTTGCAAAAAGGCGTTGGCGCTAATGCCACCGTGACGGTCTGCCACAGCAAGACACCCGACATCGGCGCCATGACTCGCCAGGCGGACATAGTGGTCGTCGCCATCGGCCAGGCGCTGTTTCTCAAGGCCGACATGATCAAGCCCGGTGCGGTGGTTGTGGACGTGGGCATCAATTTGTTGCCGGACGGAACGCTGGTAGGCGATGTAGATTTTGCTAATGTGGCGCCGTTGTCGTCCGCGATTACGCCGGTGCCTGGCGGCGTCGGGCCAATGACGATCACCATGCTGCTGCACAACACCTTGCAGGCGGCAAAGTTCTGATTGCGTTTTCCCATTGCCCCCCGCCGTTCGCCAGGCTACCATTGACCAGTGCTGCGAACCATACTGTACAAATCGACCAAGGGGGGACTTCCATGTTGACTCTCTGGGGCAAACAGCAGCGTTTTTGCGATGGCATTAGTAGGCGGAATTTTCTCAAGATCGGCGCCTTCGGCGCGGGTCTGACGTTGACCGATATGCTGCGCGTTCGCGCCCAGGCATTGGTGCCACGGCAATCGACGCCTTCCAGCAAAGCCGCCATCATGATCTTTCTGCCCGGCGGCCCGCCCCACATGGATATGTATGACCTCAAGCCGGAAGCGCCCGCCGAATATCGCGGCGAGTTTCGGCCGATCCCCACCAACGTCACCGGCGTGCAAATCTGCGAGCATTTTCCGCGGCAAGCCCGGATGTTTGACAAGCTCGCCGTCATCCGCAGCATCGTCTCTGTCGATGAGCACAGCGACTCCCTGGTCAGCACCGGCTACAGCGAAAACTCCAACCGCATTGCCCACCACCCCTCGTTCGGCAGTGTGGTGTCGCGGCTGCGCGGCCAGTCCAACCACACCATGCCGCCGTTTATCACCCTGCGTGGCATGAGCATCGGCTTGGAACCCGGTTACCTGGGCGTGGCTCATCGCGCCTTCCAGCCCAGCGGCCCGGCCTACGACAACCTCCGCCTTGCCAACGGCGTCACGCAAGCCCAGGTGGATGACCGCCGCCAGCTGCTCAATGCCTTCGACGACATGCGCCGCGACGTGGACGCCTCCGGAACGATGGCCGGCCTGGACGCATTCCAGCAACGTGCCTTCGACATGGTAGCATCCGGGGCAGTTCGCAACGCCCTCGATCTCAACCGCGAAGAACCGCGCGTCCGCGACCGCTATCGCGGCATCGAGCAATTCCTACAAGCCCGCCGCTTGGTAGAAGCCGGTGCCGGCTGTGTGACTTTATCTGTCGGCGGCTGGGACACGCACGACCGCAACTTCGACACTTGTCGCCGCCAACTTCCCATGGTGGATCTTGGCGTGGCGACCTTGGTGCAGGATCTTGTCGATCGCGGCATGGATCAAGATGTCGTTACTATCATGTGGGGCGAGTTCGGCCGCACACCGCGCATCAATGGTCAAGCCGGCCGCGATCACTGGGCGCCGGTCATGTCCGCTTTGGTCGCTGGCGGCGGCCTGAAGATGGGCCAGGCGATTGGCTCCACGTCCTCTCGAGGCGAACAACCGCGAGATCGCCGCGTGACAGCTTCTCAAGTTTTGGCCACGCTCTACCACTCAATGGGCATCGACCCCGCCATGACCTTCGTGGACGGCACAGGCCGGCCGCGGCACATTTTGGATGATCGACAGACGATTGCAGAATTGCTTTA
>DASRAT010000777.1:0-8457 GCA_035638015.1 Gemmataceae bacterium
GCCCACATAGCCGACGATGCCGCACATAAGGGGGTGGATTCTAGCATCACCCCCGCGGCCTGCAAAGGGGCGACCGAGCGGCCCCTAGTTCACTTCCTTGATCTTGATGTTGCGATATTCCATCTGCGCGCGGTCCGCTTCCAGGCCGATGCCGCCGGTCTTGGGAACTTTGAGGGCCGCCTCCAGCACTTCGCCGTTACAGGTACAGTGCGCGACCTGGCCTTTGACCACAACGACGATCTCGTTCCAATCCTGCGCCTTGTATTTGGTCAGCTTTTTATACGGTCCGGCAACGAGATAATCGCGGACCTGCAGCTGGGGTCCGCGAATGAACAGGCCGCTGTCGGCATTGACAGCTGCCCGAAACTCCAACCGTAGCTCGAAATCCATGGGAAACTCCTTTACCGTCCATAGTTGCTTGACGCCTTTATTGGCGTCGGTGGCGGGGTGAACGATAATCATGCCCTCCTTGGCCGAGAAGCGCTTGTCGTCCGATTCGATTTTGCCGTTGAACGTCGGGCCTTTTTTGTATCCCCAGCCGGTTAGGTCTTTGCCGTTGAACAGCTCGATGACCTCCGGGCCTTTCTGGGCGGCGGCAGTGGGGAAGACAAAGACGACCAGAGTTAAGGCTAAAAACCAGTGAATAATACGGAATGACTGAAGCATGGGTGCCTCTTGAGAAACGGGCGACAAAACAGAATAGATACGCTCGCGTTCATTGCGTCAACATAAATGAATCCAAAAACTTGCTGGCTTCCGGGCCATTGACAAACTCACGTGGGCCGCCCACCAGCACCTGGTAGAGCCGGCCATTGACCAGGAATAGCCGGCCGCGAATGGCCAGGCCCATGTTATTGACCCCCATCAATTCGCGCCCACGGAGCACGCCGCCAATGGTGATCTTCGATTCCTTTTCCACTTTGAGGTTGCTGGCCACGCCCTTCATGGCCCCGTCCAGGCGATCTTCGGTCAATTTCTCGTTTTCGAATTGTGCGCCGGGGATGTCCGAGACCAGCACGGAGTAAGCGCGGTCCTTGAGGTCGACCATAAAAGTCTTGATTTCCAAGGCGCCGGCTTTGTTGGCCATCGACTGCGGATCGGCCGGAAACATGGCCCGGAAGCCGAATTCCTTGGAACGAAACTCCTTCCAGTCGTCGCGGCCAGTGTTTTCACGGGTCTGGGCGCCGCAGGCACATACCACGATCACGGCTGCCAGAATGAGCTTGCGCATGGGAACTCCTTTAGAAGTGAGGTGATGGACAATTTCAATCATTGCGTTAACACAAACGAATCCAAAAACTTTTCGGCATCGGCCCCGGTCACGAAATCACGCGGGCCGGCCACCATGACCTGGTAAAGCCTGCCGTTCACCAGAAAGATCCGGCTACGGACAAAAATGCCGTTGTCGTTAGATGCCAGAATCTCACGGCCGCGTAACACGACGGCGATGGTGATCTTCTTTTCAATTTCCAATTTGAACTTGGCGGTGATGCTGTCACGCGCGCTGTCGAGACGACTTTCGGTCATTTTTTCGCTTTCATGGCGAGCGCCGGGGATGTCCGACACCAACACGGCAAAGGCGCGCTCGTTAAGATCCAGCATCACGCCTTTCACGAGGACTTTACCCGTTTGGGAACTGGTTTCCTTGGGGTTCGCGGGGAACGAGGCGCGGAAGTTCAGGTCCTTGGTGCGATACTGCTGCCAGGCGCCCTGATCGGCGGCAGTGGCGATGCTGCTAGCCAGCAAAATCACGGCAGTCAGACCGTAAATGCGCATGACATCCCCATCAACGGACACGTATGGTGTCACTGGGACAACACAAATGAGTCGAGAAACTTTTCCGCCTCGGCGCTGGTGGCCCGTTCCCTTGGGCCTGAAACTAGCACCTGGTACACCCGGCCATTCACCAAAAACACGCGGGCGTGGACCATATCACCACTGTCCGAGGATGCCCATATTTCGCGTCCAAGCAACGCACCAGCAAGTGTGATTTTCGTAGCTTTTTCAAGTTTAAGCTTGGCCGTGGCGGATTTGGTGAGAAGCTCCAGGCGCTCCTCCGCAAGGGCTTCTTTTTCAAATTGCGCGCCAGGGTAATCCACAACCGCGATTCGGAAGACGCATTTGTTCAACTCGACATCAAAGACCTTCATCTCCATGCCACCCGATTTAGTGACATTGAGCTTTGGCTGTGAAGGATACAGCACGCAGAACCCGTGCTCCTTGGAGCGAAACTCCTTCCAGTCACCACCGCCTGTCTCGGCGATACCTGTCGCTGTCACGATTACAATCATCAAACTGAGTTTGGGCATGGCGGCTTCCAATTAATAAGCATTCATCGCCGGGCTTTGACAATACAACGCCCGCCCATTTTTTGCCAATCTATTCCAGCCTCAGCGGACTTGCACTTCCACCGGCAGCACGTGGCTGACGACGTAGTTGCGCAGGTCGTTATTGCGCTGCATCGGCTGTTGCCGCATGCGGTCGTCGGTGGCGCGGGCCATGAGCGTCACCGCGCCCGCCTGAGCTGTAGTCCGCCAGTTGAGTTCCCAGCGCCGCCAGGCATGAGCCACGCGCTGGCCCAACAGCGTCGCTTGCTGCCATGTCTGGCCGCCGTCGGCGCTGACATCGACCCGGGTGACGTGCGATTCACCGGTCCAGGCCGCGCCGTGAATGCGCACGGCGGCGTTTCTGGCCAACATCGCGCCGGCCACCGGCTGGGCGATCAGGGCCTTGACTTGCATCTCCGTGATAGGCACCAGCTGTGCCTCACCGGCGCGACGTTCAAATACGGTATACTCCAAAGTCTGAAAGAAACCCGTAAACGGCCGGTCGCTGACGGTGATGCTCCGCAGCCATTTGACCGATGCCATGCCGTACCAATCGGGCACTACCACGCGAATGGGAAAGCCATGATTCGCCGGTAATTCCGCTCCGTTCATGCTGTAGGCCAGCAGCACGTCCTGTTGGCGAGCCTTGGCGATCGGAATGCTGCGCGTGAAACGGATTTGGCCCAAACCCGGCTCGGCGGCAACGGTGCCCTGATCGGTCCCTTCCAAAACCACTTCGACAGCAGTGTTGCGTACGCCGGCTCGCTCCAGCACCGCGGCGAGCGGCACTCCGGTCCACTCGGCGTTGCTAACGGCGCCCAGTTGCCAACCAACCCCGCGCAACGGCGGTTGCACCAGCGCCCGGCTGTTGCCGGCACATTCCAGGGTCGCCGTCACTGTTCGTGATGCCAGCGCTCGCAGGTCCGCAAGCGACAACGTCTGTTCCTGGTTGACCGCGCCGACGACGCGCAGCCGCCAATCGTTGCCAATGATCTGCGGCACGGCAAAGTGATTGCGAACGTAAAAGAGATTGTTGGGCGTGATGGCAGCGTCCAGTGAATTGAACGGAAACTCCAGGTTGTCAGGGTTCTGCGAGCGCGTGATCAATGCCGGCGCCGGTTGTGCCGCTTGGCCCAACAATCGGCCACCCGCAAGCAAAGGCAACGTGGTGGCCGCGGCTGATTGTAAAAAACCGCGTCGGCTGAAAGTATGAGGCAACATATGGTCCACATCCCTGGCAACACTTGAGATAACACCGCCGTGGTTCTATTATAAAGGTGGACAGCCGTTCGCCGACGTAGAACGGAGCGATTGTGGCCTTGGCATTGCCGATTTATTTGGACAACAACTCCACCACGCGCGTCGATCCGCGTGTTCTGGAAGCGATGTTGCCCTGGTTCAGCGAGCATTACGGCAACGCCGCCAGCCGGCATCACAGCTTTGGCTGGAAAGCCGAAGAAGCCGTGGACGCCGCTCGCGCCCACGTTGCGGCGATGATTGGTGCGGACCCGCGCGAGATCGTGTTCACCAGCGGGGCCACCGAGAGCGACAACCTGGCCCTCAAGGGCGTCGCGGGCATGTATCGCCGCAAGGGTGATCACCTGGTCACAGCTGCGACCGAACACAAGGCGGTGCTTGATGTTGCTAAAAGGCTTGAGCGTGACGGTTTGCGAGTGACGATCTTGCCGGTTGACCGTCTTGGTCTGGTGGATTGCGAGCAGGTAGCCGAGGCAATTACGGATCGGACGATACTCGTTAGCGTCATGGCGGCGAATAATGAAATAGGCGCCTTGCAACCGATCGCGGAAATTGGCAAACTCTGTAAACGCCGGGATGTGCTGTTTCACACTGACGCCGTGCAGGCTGCCGGCAAAGTGCCGCTGGATGTGGAGGCGATGGGTATTGACCTGATGAGCCTCAGTGCCCATAAGATGTATGGGCCGAAGGGCGTTGGCGCTTTGTATGTCCGCCGCCGCAATCCGCATGTTCGGCTCGATCCGCTGCTGGAAGGCGGCGGGCATGAACGCGGCATGCGAAGCGGAACCGTCAATGTTCCTGGCGTGGTGGGCTTCGGACGAGCTTGTGAATTGTGCCAACAGCTGATGCCAGACGAAGCCCAGCGGACGCGCATGATGCGGGAACGGCTGCGAGAAGGATTGATGGAGCGGCTGGACGGCGTGACACTGAACGGCCCTCCGACCGAGCGCCTGCCCGGCAACCTGAACCTGAGTTTCGCCGGCGTCCGTGGTGAGGCGTTAATGACGAGCATGCGGCAGATCGCGGTCAGCAGCGGCTCGGCATGCACCTCGGCGAATCCGGAGCCGAGTTATGTGCTCAAGGCCGTGGGTGTCGAGGATGAATTGGCCCACGCCAGCATCCGTTTCGGCGTCGGCCGATTCAACACCGCGGAGGAGATTGATTTCGCCATCGAGGAAGTGATCAAAAAGGTGCAGCGCTTACGGGCGCTGAATCCATTGCCCGAGTGTGTTTAGTCGCGGTCCAAAAGACCGCGCGAGTTGACCCAACAAAGGAGAGTGATTGTCATGCCTATTACCGTGACCGAAAAAGCCGCCAGCGAAGTGCGGAAGATCATCACCGAGCAACAGCAAGCCAGCATTCCGCCGGACGTGATGCCGACGTTCAAAGCGCTGGAAGCGAACCTTGGCCGGCCGCCGAGCATCAAGGAAATGGCCGACAAACTGTCTATCGGCGAGGACGACCTGAAAACCAAGCTCGGCCAGGGCGCCGCTGTGTGCAGCAGGATCCACCTGCGCATGCGCGTGGTGGGCGGCGGCTGCAGCGGCTTCCAGCACAAGCTCGACCTTGACCCCGTCGTCAACGAAAAGCTCGACGAGGTCTTTGAGGCTCACGGCGTGGCCGTCGTCGTCGATAAGCGCAGTCTGATGTACCTGGGCGATGCCACGGTCGATTTCCACGACGACCTGAATCGTCGCGGTTTCAGCATCACCAATCCGAGCGCCAAGAGCACCTGCGGCTGCGGCAGCTCGTTTTCCATGTAGTGGAAAGTGGACGGTGGACAGTGGACGGAAAAGCGAAAGGCTTTTCACCGTCCACTGTCCACTAACCACCGTCCACCACTCCAGGGCGATTGGTGAAACGGCTATCACGCCATGCTTACACCGTGGAGTCGGGGGTTCGATTCCCTCATCGCCCATAGGCTGGGCCCTAATTTCATTTCAATCCAATGCCCCGAATAACATTTTGGGAATGGCTCGGTTGGGCCGGCGCCCTTGTATTGCTCCTGGCCTATGCCCTTTTGAGCCTGTCCGTTCTGGACAAAGGCGTACCATTCCACCTGCTGAATCTTTTAGGTGCGCTTGCCGTGGGTAAAGCGGCATTGTGCAAGAAGAGCTACCCCGCGGCGTTCGTGGAATTTGCCTGGGCATTCATTGCCGCCAGCAGTCTTCTTTGCCTGTTATGTTTTGATTGGTTTGTTTAACCGCGACGCGAGGCGGAGCGTTCCGCTGCGCGGCGCGGTTAAACAAATTCTGTTCGTCACAGACCTAGCAGCAATGCGATCAAGGTGTTCGACGCCTGAATCGTCGGCTGATTCAAGCGCCCGACATCCTTGGTCAGGATCGCATCGTAAGTCACCAACAAATCCACTGTCACTGTCGTGGTGTTGCCAGCGAAGTCCTTGATCGTGAAAGTGAGCGTCACAACGTCGTTGTTGTTGGCGTCCTTGTGCACGGCCGACACATATTTCGGATCGTTGAGCTTGATGTCTAGCTCGAAGGGTCGTTTGCCGAAACTGTCGTCCAAAATCGTGCCGCGGATAACGAACGTCGCGCCGTTGTCGATGTCCGCCTTGTTGATAGTGCGGACAATGCCAGGGTCGAACACAAACGACGGCGGCGTGAAATCGCCGTAGACCAGTAGCGTTCGCGTATCGGTGTGCAAGGGATCCGTCGCCGTGGGGTTGGGAACCTGGCGTGTCAGTAAGTTCCAACCGGGATGCAGCACCGTGACGGTCGTTTCCTTGACCGTCTTGTACTTGTTGGTGGCGGCGTCAAAGTACTTGTAACTCAGCATGTAATTCTGGTTGTTGAAGTACTTGGCGCTGTTCAGCCGCAAATCGGGCAAATAAGTCACCAGTTTGGGGCCGATCAAGCCGTTGACCTTTTGCGGCGTGCCGTCCACGGCGTCCGCGGGGGCCACGGTGCCACCAATGGCCAGGCCGTATTGAGCGTAAAGCTGGGCATTGGTCTTGTCGAGCATTTCGGGCGGGATGAACGTCGCCGCCTTGGGTCCGAACTTGGAATCGCCAGGGTGGTCGGCGGTGGGGAAGGGCGTGAAATCGGCCGCCTGTTCCAGGTAAAAGATTTGAGCGCCGTTGATGCTCACCAACCCGATGCGAACGATATCGGGAGTGAAGTTGGTGGTGATGTCGTTGTTCATCGGACTGAAGTTGGTGTGCAGGTAAATATTCCACTGCACGCGTGGATGAATGCCGGTGCTGTCCTTGAACGTGAGGTTGTCCAGGAAATTCACAGGATCGCCGGGGCCGCCGTCATGAATGTTGACGACACGGTCCACGCTGTTGGTGGTGCTGATGTCGATGTTCTTGAGGTTGTTGAAGGTGCCGCCGATGATTTCGTTGACACCGTTCACTGGAGCGCTGATGCCGACATTCCAGCCTTGAATGTTGACGTGGTCGTAGGTGATGTTGCGGGTCACGTCGTTGCGGCCAAAGGCGGTGCCGCCGGGACTCTTGAGATTGCCGGTGACCTGGACGTTTTTAAACACCATCTGATTGGTGTAAGGATCGAACATGCCGGTGCCGCTGCTGAGGCCCCAGGCAGTGAAGTTCTCGATCACATCATGGCGGCCGTCCTTGATGTTAAGCAGGCTGAACCACGATTCAAAGGCGTCGCCGGAGCCGAAGGCTATGTTGTTCTTGAATTCGCGGAGCGGCACGTCGCCGACGGCCACGCTGGCATTGGTGCCGGCCCAGGTGTTGTCGGCGAGGTTGACCGCGGCAATCGTGGTGACGCCAAGACCCTTCTGGTTTAGCCCGACCGGGAAAAAGATATAGCCGGAATGGCGCTGGCCCGCGACGACGTTGTTGGTCAGCGACACGTTGCCGCCTTGCAGCCAGAAGCCGTCGCCTTCGTGGCCGAAATCTTGCACTTGCTTGCGGCTCTCGATGCCGTCGCCCGAGCCTTGCGAATGGATGGCGAGGTTGTGGTTGAAGGAGCCGATCTCGTCTCCGGCTTCCGTCACAAAAGCGGCGCCGACGGCGTTGAAAACCACATTGTCGGAAACGTCCACATTGCTGCTGTGGTTGACAATGCCCCAGCCGGGGCTGTCCACGACGGCGCTGCCGGTAATAGTGGCCGGTGTGTCGCCCGGGTTGGTGCCAGTCCGGTGGAAGTGGACGGCGTAACGGCCGCGGGCATTGAGGCCGGTGCGGCCGACAACCAACACGGGATTGCCATTGGCGTCGTTGACGACATTGCCGTTGGCATCAAGCTCCGGCACCAGCACGCGATGAGCCCCATAGAGATCCGCCTGTGCCTGGGTGAAAGTGGGGTTGGGATCTTTCAGCAAAACATCGGTCGTCATTTGGCCGGGATGATCCAGATCGGGCACGAGCACCGGATCGTCGATGAGCGTGCGTTTGTCGGTGCGGCCCAGGCCGTAGAAGCCGGCGTTGTCCACGTGCACGTCGTCGTTGTGCATGAACATGACATGGCCGCGCAGATCGATGTTGCCGGAGTATGTCCCATTGGCATCAGGCTGGAAGATGGCGGGGTCCGACTGGAAGACAACGTTGCGGTTGACGTCGGACACGTACACCGAACCGGCGCTGTGGTTGTACTTTAGCGGAACCGACAATGTGATCACCGAGCCATTGATGGCTTTCAATGCCACCTGCTCGTCCTGGTTCTGGTTCTTGCTGTTGGTGGCGGTGTCGCCGGTGACGATCAGGCGGTCGCCAACCTGCCAGCCGACCGGAACGCTGCCCAGGTCGAATGTCTGCGTCTTGGCGGCAAGGGCGGTGGGGACCGCCTCGAAGCTGGTGACTTGTGAGCCGTGGATGCTGACGTCGCCGTGCGACACCAGACCGAGGCTGAACTGCAGGGGATCCCAGGCCAGGCGGTCGGCG
>DASRAT010000778.1:0-12250 GCA_035638015.1 Gemmataceae bacterium
GGGGACGTTAAAGAACCACGTCTCCGCCTGTTCGGCCAGGCCGTTGATCAGGACAAGCGGAGGACGGCGTGTGTAGCTTGGTGTTTGCCAGCCCTGGAGCCAGCGGCGCCAAAGTGCGACCATCGAATGAACTCCCTCCCACTACGACGGTGTATATCCCGGCATTATCAGCCTGGGCGTGAACAAACGGAGCGATTCCTTTGTATGCTCCGTGTATCCCAGCCGGCCCGCTTGGCGCGCGTTCTCTCCTTGAGCATCCGCCAAGCAGCCAGGATCGGCGAGCGGATTGACCTTCGCGTTGACGACATAGTGCCATAAACTGGGTAAAACAGTCAACACCGAAAACGATTTGGGTGCTGGCCAAGGGCGTTTTGTCATGCCTCGCAGCAGTTTTACTCTGGTTTCAGCAGCTCCCGCAGTCGTCGCAGCGCCCGCAGGTGCCTCATAGACGCGGCTGCCTCGGTGAGATCGTGCAACGCCGCCACGTCTTGATTTGACATTTGCTCGAAATGCCGCATCAAAATGATTTCACGGTCATCGTCCTCAAGTTGGGCAATGGCGTCATGCAAGCGCTCCTGCAACTCCCGCTGCATGGCCGCCGAAGCAGGCGTCAACTCCTGATCGATGAACTGCGCCGCCATTTCCAACGATGAGTGATCGGCCAGGGCTGCCGGCACGGCCGGCCGTTCACGGTCGACGCCGCGGCGCTGCGCCTGGCGGTGGCGGCGATGGGCGTCGATGATGTGGTCCTTGGCGATGTGCCGTAACCACAGGTGAAATGGCATGTTCGGCTCACGGAGATAGTTATCGAGCCGCCGGCTGGCCTCGAGCAGCACTTCCTGGACCACGTCGCTGGCGTCGAGCCTGGCGGCGATGGCCGGGTCCAGGCGCAATCCGATCATGCGCCGGACCGGCTCGCGGTGCTGATCAAGCAAGCGCTCGGCCGCACGGGCATCGCCACTGCGGACCTGGTCCAGAAGCTCTTGCGTTTGAGGCGTATTAGGAAGCATGGCAGGCTCAATTGGCGTTTTGTTGTGACCCACCCCACCCTATGGATGATACTCCTTGGTCAGCAGTTCCAGCTGCCGGATCGTTGTGGGCGTAGCGGGATAGATGCGGCCGGCATATCCGGCAAACCCCGGCGTTCGGGGCAGCGCCGTGACGGTCACCAGATTTGGGTCGCCCTTCGAGCGCGACAGGGCCAGGATGTACTCGCCCGCTCCCTGCCAAATGAATTTCTTTTCCAGCTCGAGTTTCTTCTGAGCGCCTTTCTTTCTTTCCAAATCATTGGATTTTTCGGCCGTTTCTAACTCTTTTTTCAATTCCGATTCCAGGTCCTTGGCCGTTCTGAGTCCCAGCACGGGGAGCGTTTTCAGCTGTTTGTCCGCCTCGTTGCGGGCCCAGATCACTTTTTTGATCGACACAACATTTACAGGTTGATCTGGGGCCGTGGCATCGGCATTGACGTCCGCAACGACGTACAGATCGGCGTCGAGGAATTGCGGCCGGGAAAGAACAATCGGATCGGTGGTCGTCGCCGCCAGGTAGGCGAGGTAGCCGATCCAAGCTGCGAACAGGATGGCCGACAACGCCAATCGCCAAGCCGACTTCTTCATGAATCGCTGGCCTCGTCGAGCGGGATATTGTAAGCCTGGACCAGCGCCTGGTCCAAATCGAAAACGGCGTGAAAATCCGCCCGGGTGTCCTCGTCGGTCTTGCTCATCAGGCCGGCTTCGACGAGGTTGAAGACCATCTCCCCAAAATCGTCGGTTCGCTGCACGCCCCATTGGTGCAGGACGGTCCGGGCCATGAGACCGAATTCGCGCAGGGCCAAATCGCGCACGCCGTTCATGAGTTCTTGGCCGCTGACATGATAACGCTTGTCGGCGGGCGGTGCGTCCCCCTCGGCAGGCTCGGGCGGCTCACGGCCCAGCTTCTTCTGCGTGTGGTGCAGTGCCTGGAAAAGAAACTCGTAGGCCTCATAGGAATAGCGCGGATCGCGCTGCACAACTTCCATGAGACCGGCGTGAAATAGGGTCATTTTTGCTAATGGTCCTTGGGCACCACTCAAGGCCGCGGTTGGCCGATTGCATGTTGCAAAATGAACACAGAAGGCCGCAAATTGCAAGGCCTCATAACCGCGTCAGGATTTCTTCCATCGTCACCGGCAAGCGCCGGCCGTCTTCGAACTCGACCAACACTTTACGCGCCAATATCTCCTGCGCCAATACTCTTCCTTGGCCTTTCGCCGTTACCACGCGCGAACCTGGTTGCGGCAACTCACTTTGAAACTCCTCATAAACATCTTGCTCGAAACGCAAACAGCACTTGAGGCGGCCGCAGCGGCCTGAGATTTTGGTCGGATCGAGCGTCGATTTTTGCAATTTGGCCATCCGCATCGACACCGGCGGCATGACATACATGTGGGTATTGCAGCAAACCGGCTTGCCGCAATCGCCATAGTCGGCCAGCAGCTTGGCCTCATCGCGGACGCCAATCTGCCGCATTTCGATGCGTGTCCGGAATTCACGGGCCAAGTCTTTTACCAGCTCGCGGAAATCGACACGCTTCTCCGCCAAAAAATAAAACACGATGCGTTCGCCGCCGAAAAGGTGTTCGACGTCAACCAGCTCCATTTGCAGTTTGCGGTCAGCGATGTAATTACTGCAGCACTCAAATTCCGCCAATTGGGCTTGATTGATGCGGTCAAGCTCGGCCAGGTCTTTCTCGGTCATGACCCGCACGATCAGGCCGCGTGTCGGCTCCGTGATAAGCTGGACGGCTCGCTCGTTGGCTTCGCAAAGCACCTCGCCGGCTTCCAGGCCGCGCTCGGAGCGCACCACCACCTCCTGGCCGCGCATGTACGCCGTGGCGTCGTCGGCTTCGTAATCGCCCAGGAAGCGCATCACTCCGTGGCGAACGATGTAGTGGATTGACATGGAGAGGTCTCGGGGCGTCAGTTGGCGGTTTGGCGCAACGAGTCCATTGTAAATGGTGGGCGGAGGAAAGAAAGGGCAGGACTGCGACAGGTAATTATTGGTAATACTTTTTCGAAATGATGTCACCCGTCATAGCATTAATCAGGTATTGCGGCCCGCCTCCGTTGACATTCGGATTTTTCAAGTAGTAGTCAATGTGCCATCCATCTTTTTCGAGAGCGATCTGGATGCGAAATCGAGCCATGTCGTCATATGCCCTTTCAGCATCAAGACGAGCGATTTGTAGTGCTTGGTCGGAGGCAATGGCGGGCACGCTTGCTGGTGGCGATGCGGTTGCGGTAGACATTCGTTTGGCTCCTTGTCAACGGCAAGTATTGCAACTTTGCCGCACCTTTGTTCGATGATTCAAGGCGGAAATCCGGGTCCACCCTCTAAACCGCCCCTCCGACAATCGGGGCCAGAGAGGTGAATTCCGTCTTCTGCCTTGATGAGATCTGGAACACCGTGAATCGCGTCGACGTTCAAATCGTCTACGCTTGGGCCAGTAACCCACCCTTCAGATGCAGGATTCGGATGCGTGTGGAATTTCGCAACCACAATGCTATCGGGCATTAATGGCGGCGTGCTAAGGTCAATTTCGTCCTTCCGGCCTCCGCTGGCCCTCACGACACTGAGATTGCCCGTTGTCATGCTCAGGTAAACCCAACCGCCCTGTTCGTGTCTCAAGCGACGAGGGCCTCCAGGCAATGAATCCTTCCAAGCTTGATCGAGGGCTGCTTGCACTACTGGGCTCGTTAGCAATTCGGCCACTGTTGGCGCATGGAGCGGCAGATTTGGGGAACTCATCGCTTACTCCTCAAACAGCGTCCGCTGCTCCCCGTTTTTCTCTGCCTCCTTTTTGCCATTCACCTTGCCTTCGATCTCATCCCAGTTTACCAACTCGATGGGCGGCGGTACAACGCGAACAAAGTTGGTTCGCTTGACCGCCTCGAAGCCCTTGCCGCCGCGCGAGGTGACCTCATATTTGTTTCGGCCAAACTCCATCGTTTTGCCGCCGGAGGTTTCCAGCGTGAACTTGTCGAAACGGCCGCCCATCAAGGCGCCGCCCAGGCAGGTGTCGTCGTCGGCAAGCTTGATGCCCATGACACCCTTGCCGACGCCGGCGAGGATATTGACGTCGCTGAGAGCGAAGTGGAGAACCCGGCCCTGGGCGGATGCGAGATAAATGGTCTGCTCTGCCAGCGGCACGGTGGCCATGACCACTTTGTCGCCCTCGTTGAGTTTTACATAACGGCGGCCGACTTTGGTGGATTCGACCCGGAAAGCCGCGAAGGGTGTCCGCAGCGTTTGGCCCTGGGCCGTGACTACGAGCAAATAGGGACCAGGCGGATCGGTCGGTTCGTTTTTTGCTTTTTTTCCCGTGGCCGACGACGGAGGAGCAATCGCGCCCGGAATGAAGCGTTCGTCCGTGGAGAGTGCCGCAATGACCTTTACTTGATCTTCCAAGCGGAAAAATTTGGCAATCGGTTCGCCGTAGCCGGAACTGGCCGGCACCTCATTGATGCGCATAGTGTAGGCGGTGCCGTCGTCAGCCAGGAAAACAACGTAATCCAGTGTGCTGCCCGGGGCCACGGCCACGACTTCATCGCCTTCCCGAACGCGTGTGCCTTCCACGGATGCCAGGCGGCCCACGCGCTTGATCCAGCCGTCGCGGGTCAGCACCACGTTGGTATTCTCGCGGACAATGTAGGCCTGCTCGTCAAACTCCGGCGTGTCTTCGCCGGCGGCCATGCGTGTGCGTCTGCGGTCGGCATGCTTTTCGGCCAGGGCCTCCATTTCGCTTTTGACAACGCCCCAGAGCTTTTTCTGCGAACGCAAGATTGCCTCAATGCGTTCCGCCTCCGCTTTCTTTTCCTTGAGCTCGTCTAGGATTCGCTTGATTTCCATCTGCGCGATCTTGTAGAGCTGGGCTTCGAGGATCGCGTTGGTTTGCTCTTCGTCAAGCTTGAAGGCCTTCATCAACTTCTCGGCTGCGTCGGCCTTGCCGCTCGATTCGCGAATGATCTTGATCGCCTTGTCAAGGGCGTTGAAGATGATTCGGAAACCTTCCAGGATATGGATGCGTTTCTGGAGTTGCTCCAGTTCGAACTCAAAACGGCGTTTCACAGTTTCAAAACGGAAATCAAGGAAATGACGCAAGATCGCCTTGAGGCCCAGCCGCTGCGGCTGCAATTTGCCGTCGGGCGTCGGCACCAGGCAGGTCATGTTGTAAGGGAAGCTCTCCTCCAGGGCCGTGTGTTTGTAGAGATAGGCCATGACCAGCTGCGGGTCGGCGTCGCTTTTGATGTCCAGGGCGATGCGCAGGCCGTCCTTGGCGCTGGATTCATTGGTGAGATTGAGCAACTGCGGCAACTTTTTCGTGTTGACGATTTCGCCGATCTCCGCTTCCAGGTTGCCCTTGTTGACGCCGTAAGGAATCGACGTGACGATGATTTGCGTCTTCTTGCCGTGTTCCTCCATCTTCCACTCGGCTTGCACTTTAATGCTGCCGGTGCCTTCCTCGTAGATTTTGCGCAAGGTCGGCCTGTCGGTGATGATCTTGCCACCCAACGGAAAGTCAGGACCCTTGATTTTGTCGAGCAGCACGGCCGTGGTCGCGTCGGGATCTTCAATGAGATGAATGCAAGCCCGCAACACTTCGCCAAGATTGTGCGGTGGCATGTTGGTGGCCATGCCCACGGCGATGCCCGCAGTGCCATTGACGAGGATGTTGGGGTACTGCGCGGGCACCACCACCGGCTCTTCGGTTTCCGCGTTGTAAGTCGGCCGCATGTCCACAGTGTGCTGCCGCAATTCGGAAAGCAAATGGTCGGCTACCGCAGTCAGCTTGGCTTCGGTGTAGCGGTAGGCGGCCGGCGGATCGCCATCGACGGAGCCGAAATTGCCGTGGCCATCGACCAGCGGCACGCGCATGACGAAGTCTTGGGCCAACCGGACCAGGGCGTCATAGGCGGCTTCATTGCCGTGGGGATGATACTTGCCCGTGACCTCGCCGATGATGCGGGCGCACTTGCTCGGTCGGCTATCGGCGTGAAGTCGCAACTCGTGATACATCGCATAGAGAATCCGGCGCTGCACGGGTTTGAGGCCGTCGCGCACGTCCGGCAACGCCCGCGACGTGATCACGGACAGGGCATATATCAGATAACTCTTGCGGGATTCTTTGGCGATGGAAACTTGATCGACGGTCTCGGGCATAGGGCTGCGGCTCCGTGCAGGAATAAAAAAACTCGCCACCGAGGTATTCAAAGATAGGGAAACCTCGGCGGCAGGGCAACAAACGCGAAATCCAACTCTAGCGTCCTCGCTCCGGTGCCGGGGTTGCCTCAACCAGGCCACGACTTGCAGGAAGCAACGGCGCGGCAGCGGCAATATCCGGAGAAGTATTCGCGCCCAATAACTCAAGCAATTCCTTGGCCTTGGCGCTGATCACATTATTGCCGTCGGCTGAATCGCGAACAAATACGCTCAAGCCCTTATTCAACTCACGGGCGCAGGCCTCCTTTAACGGAACGAGATCCCCATCGTTTGTTTGGCACACCACGGTTGCGGGCGAGTCGCCTTGGGCTATCTCATACAGGAGGTCATAAATGCAATCCCTGCCATAGACAGCCTTCTCGCTGAGCGACCGTACCAAAAACGGTATCACAAAGTAAGCCGCCTCGTACAAATCGGATTGAAGGACGATTTCATTGTCCAACTGCCAATAGGACCTATTGCGGACCTTCCCGTCCGGCGACAGAAGGCCAACGAGCGCTTGAGGGACGTTAACCGCCTTACCTGACGCAACGGACTTCTCGCTCCACGCTACTGTGGACACGTCATCTGGTGTTGGCATGGTGGCTTCCCCTCCATATGCCCAATCAAATATATTGTAGGAATCACGCTTGAATGCCAAACAATCCCCGCGCATTGCGAGTCGTGTTTTCAGCTAAAACGTCCAGCCCAAGCCTTAAAACTCCCGCCAAACACGCCGCCGTATGCACCACATACGCCGGCTCATTGCGCTTGCCACGCACCGGCACCGGAGCCAAATACGGACTGTCGGTCTCCACCAACAGCCGCTCCAGCGGCACTTTGGCCGCCACGTCACGCAAGGCCTGGGCGTTTTTGTAAGTCACCATTCCCGCAAAGGAAATGTAAAGCCCCATCGCCAAACACGACTCGGCCGTGGTCCAGTCGCCGGTGAAGGAGTGCATGACGGCCTTGACCGGCCCGTGCTTGTCGAAATCCTCACGCAACATGCGCACCGTGTCGGCTTCCGCCTCCCGGCAATGGATGACGACGGCAAGCTTGTGCTTGCGAGCCAATACAAGATGGCGAGCGAAATAATCTTCCTGCTGAGCAAACGGCGTGTCATGCCAGTGGCGATCCAGACCCGTTTCGCCGATAGCCACGACTTTGGGACTGGTCACCAATCTGACCACACTGTCCCAGGCATCGGCGGCTTCCTGAGCGACATGATTGGGTTGGATGCCAACGCTGGCAAACAATTCCGCATGAGCTGCGGCGAGGGCAATGCAAGACGCGCTGGTAGCCGCGGTGGTGGCAATGGCGATTGTCGACAACACACCCGCCGCCCTGGCCCGCTCCAGCACTTGGGGCAGATCGGCTTGAAAGCGTTCGTCGTCGAGATGAGCGTGGGTGTCAACGAGGGGGGAGGGCACGGCCGCATGATCCTTTGCTTGACCGCGGATCAAGGAGGAGGCGTGCCGCTGGTCAATACGGCATCTGTCCAATCGACGCCGGCCGCCACCTTCTTGTTGCGGTTGAGGTAGATGTCATCTTGGTTATACCCCACAAAGCGGGAATTGCAAAAGGTGACATGGCCGTCAACATAAAGCACGTTCTGTCCGCCGCCGCCGTGACTGCCGCTCTGGCCGCCGTGGACTGGGTCGGCAGGGGCACAATCGGCCATCAGCGGCATTAGGGAAGTCGGTTTGCCCTCTTCCACGCGCGGGCCGATCACCTTGCCCGCCTGGCCGTAACCCAGCGAATAGGCGTAGGCGAAATCCGGCGCGGCGGGACAGCTGCCTTGCACGTTGGCCGGCAACACCTTGCTGTCTTTGAGGACATTGAACACCTGGGCACCGGCATTGGGCGGCGGCTCACCGTTCGCGGCCACGGCGGGAAACTGGTTTTTGTGCGTGCTGGCATAGGACCACAGCGACACGAATGCCTTGTGCAAGTTGTCCTTGCAGGCCGTCACCTGAGCGGCATTTGCTTCGCCTGGCCGTTGGCTGCGCAAGCCGCCGATCCATGCCAATCCCGCGCCGCCCGCGGTCACCGCAACCATCAGCATCGCTGCCATAGAGAGAATGCGCCGCCACGGCACACCGCCCATGCCCACGTGCTTGATGTTGCGCGGCGGGCTTTGAGCCAGGGCGATGTGAGCCATCGTCCGCCCCGCCAATCCGGCCGGAGGCGCAACCTGGCGATCCGCGGCCAACGGCTCAAGCGATTGGCGCAAATTGTCCAATTTCGCGGCTGCCTCGGGATTGCTGCGCAAATAGCCCTCGACCTCCGCATGTTCATCGGAGTCCAGCGAATTCAGAGCGTAACCCAACAGGTCAGGTTCCATGATGTCCCGTCTCACACTTCGTTCAACGCCGGTGTCGCAGTCCAGATGGCTTGCAATTTCTCCAGGGCCGTGTGCAACCGAGATTTCACCGTGCCCAGCGGAATGTCAAGGATTTCCGCAATCTCGCGATACTTCAGTCCCTGGTAATACCCCAGGAGCACCACTTGCCGCAAAAACTCAGGCAATTGCTCAACTGCCGCCCGCACCACCAAACTGCGTTCTTCCCCTTCGGCGGCATCGAGCGGATTGATTTCCTTGCACGCCAGCCAACCCGTCATGTCATCTCCTTCCGCCGATTCCTGATCGTCTCGAATGCGGTGCAAGCTGACGCTCTGATGCCGGCCATTGCGGCGCATGGCGTCGATGGCCTGCCGGGTGGCGATGGTGTAAAGCCAGGGCCGCACGGGCCGGCCTTTCTCGTAAAGCTCGATTTTGAGGTAAACCTGCAGAAACGTGTTCTGAAACACATCTTCCGCGAGGCTGCCGTCACGCAAATACCGCCGCAGATAGCCGTAAAGCTCACGCTCATAGCGGCGCACAAGCTCGGCAAACGCTTCCTTGCGGCCTTTGCGGAAATGCGCCACTAATTCTTCATCCGAGCAGATTGACAATGCTTCGACGGTTGCCACGGTGCCTCTGCATATAGAGAGTACGCAGGAACGGACACGACAGTTCAGTGGCCTACGAGACGTGTTCCGGTGTTGCTTAATTGTCGCGTGGGGAGATATGGAAGTCAAGGGCTTGGCACAAGCGAAGTGGCAAGGGGCGGCAAGCCGCGGATGCGGCGTGATTGGTGAACCTCCCAGCCTAGCGGTTTTGGATGGGGCACCTCGGGCACGGCTGGGTAGTGTGCGACCAGCCCCAGCTCTTTCACTCGATTGATTTCATTCCATTCGCGGGCAACAAAATCGGGTTCGTGCTGAATCCGCCGGACATACTCAGCCTGCTCATGGCACGGTTTTTCCACGTAGGAATTAGGCCGATAAGCGGAATTGAATTTGAACACCGTTAGTGCCGAGACAGGTGTAAAGCGCTTGCCGCCGTCAAACGCCCGTGTGAGCAGATCCATTTCCGGCGCCACCGGTATGGTCCGAAAATCACGCCAACCTCCGATATCTTTGACCATGCTGCGCCGATGCATCATGGACGATGGCACCACCAGCATGCCGCGCTCGTAGCGACCTGACAAGGATTCCCCGGTCACCACGCGAATATTGCTGCCCTCTGGCCCGATCATCACGGCATTGGTGTAGGCGACGTCGCCGGCCGAGGCATGCATTGCTCGAACCAAAAGCCCCAGATGCGTGGGATGCCAGACATCATCGTGGCCGAGGTAGGCGACGTAGTCTCCGCGTGCCAATTCCAGTCCCTTGTTGTTGGGCGCAGGTTGACTGCCGGAGTTCTCAGGCAAGTTGTGCCAGCGTACCCGCCAATCGCGAAACGATTTCGTCACGGCCTCGGAGTCATCTGTGCAGCCGTCACCGATTACCAGCAGTTCAAAGTGGGGATAGGTTTGCCAAAGCACCGACTGGATAGCGTAGCGCAGCACGCTGCTCCAGTTGTAGGTGGCGGTGATGACGCTGACCAAAGGAAGGCGTTGCAGGCGTCGGCGGATGCCGGCGCAGGTGCGCCGGAAACCGGCATTCAATGGCGACATTGGCATATTACCAACCTAGCCGCTTCTCGAATTTGTACGGGATTACGTCGTTGTCCACCGGAAGCCGGTAAACATCAGGATCGGCATGGTTGTAAGGCCGGGTTGGCATGCTAATCATCAACGCGTCGGAGGAGCCGACGTTTTGATGGGCGTGCCACACAAACGCTGGAATGATCATCAAGTTGCGCTGCAGATCGGAGCGGTAGATCTCATTGACTATCTGGTAAGTCGGCGAGTCGGGACGGTCGTCATAAAGAACTACTTTGACCGTGCCCTGGCTGATAAAAATGCGGTCATCATGCAGATGGTGCACATGCCAGCCCTTGACCATGCCCGGGCGAATTGTGAACTGATACACGTAAACCAAAGGGGACGGATGCACTCCCCAGGCGGGATTGAAAATTTCGCAGAGGCTGCCACGGTCGTCGGGGTGGGTTACCGCCGGACGAATGACCACGCCCTCAATGAGCTTGGCGGTCGGCCTGCCATCGGTGGTGACGGTCTGCACGTCTTTGATGGCTTGCGCCTTGAGGCTCCGCAGGGCGGATTTGGTCGGCCCCAAGGTGGTCGCTGCGCTCTTCATGAATTGGCCTTTCTGCTGTTTGCCGTCAAAATGGACGGTGATGGATGCGATTTTGTGCGCTTCCAAGGTGCGGCATTTTTTCGATTTTCACAAAGTTGTAAACCCCACTTTTCATCAGGCGTTGTGTGGTGGACTGGGGTGCGTGGCGAAGTGGGGAGCGGGGCATAGAATGGCGTGAGAACGGCACACTGGGAGTATCTAAAAATGCTGCGAAACTATGTGAACGCTTGTTGGCCACTGGCAGCGATTGGCACATTCCTGATGTGCTTGGCTGCCGCAAGTCCCACCGTTGCCCGCGCTGAGGGCGGCATGGGCAAAGGCCCCGCCCAATATCTCAAAAAAGCCGACGCCTGGTTCGCCGGCGATGAAGCAAAGCGTGTCGCCACGAATATCCTGTCCCACCAGGCTGACGCCGGCGGCTGGCCCAAAAACACCGATACCACCCAATTGTTCAAGGGGGACCGCAAAACGCTGCAACCGACCTTTGACAACGATGCCACCACCGACGAGATTCGCTATCTGGCCCACATGTATAAAGCAACGAAGGACGAGACTTACAGCAAGGCAGCGCTCAAGGGGATTGATTACATTCTCAAGGCACAATACCCAACGGGCGGCTGGCCGCAGTTTTATCCGCCGCCCAAGTCGTATCATCGCCACATCACATTTAACGATCACGCCATGATCCGGGTGATGAGTTTCCTGCGCGAGAGCTATTCACAGGAGCTGTACGGCTTCGCGAGCCCAGAGCGCAATAAGCAGGCGCGGCTGGCATTTGATCGTGGCGTCGAGTGCATTCTCAAGTGCCAGATCAAGGTGAAGGACAAGTTGACCGCCTGGTGCGCCCAACATGACGAGATCGATTACAGCCCACGCCTGGGCAGGCCTTATGAATTACCAAGCCTGAGCGGGGCCGAATCGGTCAAGATTGCCGAATTGTTGATGAGCCTGGAAAAGCCGCGACCCGAGATCGTCAAAGCCGTGGACGCGGCGGCGGCCTGGTTTGATTCTGCCAAGCTGAAGGGCATCCGGCAAATTACGGAGAAAGATCCCAAGGCGCCCAAAGGCACCAATCGAGTTGTGGTCAAGGATCCCAACGCCCCGCCGATGTGGGCCCGATTCTACGAGATCAACACCAATCGGCCGATCTTCGTCGACCGTGACGGCATTGCCAAATACGAGTTGGCGGACATTGGTTACGAACGCCGCAATGGTTATGCGTGGCTGGGCTACTGGCCGCAGAAAATGCTGGAGCAAGAGTACCCGGCCTGGAAGAAAAAGACAAAATAGCGTGGCTTGAATGAATGAGAACTAACGAGCCGCCGGGCTTGTCCCGGCGGGGACGGCGGGGATAAACCCCGCCGCTCGTCCCGCTCACTCAACCTGCAATTTAGGAGCCATCCATGACGAGCAAACGAACCTGGCAACTC
>DASRAT010000779.1:0-3093 GCA_035638015.1 Gemmataceae bacterium
GAGCGCTGGGCTAAACAGTAACTTGCGGGGACACGTCGGTTTCAAACATCCGCATCACATCGCCGTCGCTCAAATCCGCCAGCGAATCAACGACACAATCGGGCCGATACGCAAAGCGCGTCAAATCCTCACGCCGCGTGCCACCTGATAACACCAGAATGGTTTTGAAGCCGAGTTGCACTCCGCCAAGGATGTCCGTGTCCATCGTGTCGCCGATCACAATGGTTTCGTCCGTGGCCAATCCCAGTTCCTTCCGGGCCGCACGCAACATCAAGGGACTGGGTTTGCCCAGACCAAACGCCTTGACGCCGGCCGCGGTTTCGAGCATCGCCACAATGGCGCCGCAGCCTGGCCGGGTGCCGTCCACCGTTGGACAATTCGGATCAAGATTGGTTGCGACCAGCTTGGCGCCTCCTAGGATCATTTTCAAGCCGGCTTCCAGCATTTCAAAATTCATGGTGCGGCCTTCGCCGACCACGACGTAATCGGGATCTTTGTCGACAATCGCATAGCCGTTGGTGTGCAGCGCGTTCAACAAACCGCCTTCGCCGATGACGAAGGCGGTGCCGCCCGGCTTTTGGCGAGCGAGGAAACGGGCGGTCGCCATGGCGCACGTGAAGATATGACTTTCCTCGACATCGATGCCAAGCCGCTGCAGCTTGGTAGCCACGTCGAGGCGGGTGCGCTGGCTGTTGTTGGTCAGAAAAAGAAAAGGAATATCCGCGGCTCGCAGCTCGCCAATAAATCGGTCGGCGCCGGGGATCAGCTGCGGGCCGCGGTAAATTACTCCGTCCATGTCGATCAAGTATCCATGCATCAAGACAGTTCCTCTGAGCAATGGAAAAGGGAATCAGCGCGACAAGCGAATGAGTCTCCTGCTTTCAACCCAAAGCAAACGGTATGCCGGGGGAGCATGTCCCTTGTGGCCGCCGCGACGCAAACTCCGCCGAGATAGCGGCTTACCTGCGAAGTGAAGATTTGGTTGGTGTTTGCACTGGGCCAGAAATTGTTCGCTGGTTGGGCAGCAATGCCAGTCGAAAGGGCGGCGACTTCAGCACGCCGGCAGCGTTTCTCGGTGTATTAAAATAATTGATACTTCATACTATTGATATTAGAGAAAACCATGATAAACTACTCCCCATGCAATTCGAGTCTCTGAAACTGTTTTGCGACGTGGCCCGCCAGCGCAGCTTTTCCCAGGCTGCCCAGGTTAACGGCGTCACGCAGTCGGCGGCGAGCCAGGTGGTGTCGCTGCTCGAGAAGCGCATGGGCGTGCAGCTGATCGACCGCTCCACGCGGCCGTTACAGTTGACCCATCTTGGCCAAAGTTACTACGAAGGCTGCAAGGCGCTGCTCGATCAGTACATGGAACTTGAAGCGTCCATCCGCACGGCCCAGGCGCAGCTGGCGCGGACTATTCGCGTCGCCGCGATTTATTCCGTGGGCCTGGGCGATATGGGGCAGTGTGTGCAGAATTTTCAGGCCTCCCATCCCGACGTGCGTGTCCACTTGGAATACCTGCATCCCGACCGCGTCTATGAGAAGGTCCGCGAGGGAACCGCCGATCTGGGATTGGTGTCGTTTCCACGCAAAATGTCCAAGCTGGTGGCCATGCCGTGGCGCGAGGAGGAGATGGTCCTGGCTTGCTCGCCGGTCCATCCCTTGGCCGCCAACCTTGCGGTGCGGCCATCGCAGCTGGACGGCGTCAAGTACATCCATTTCGACAAGGATTTGGCCATTCGCCGCGAAGTTGATCGTTTTCTGCGCGATCTCGGCATCAACGTGGAGGTCGTGCTGGAATTCGACAACATCGAGAACATCAAGAAAGCAGTGGAACTGGGCGCCGGCGTGGCCTTGTTGCCGGAGCCGACGCTGCGACGGGAAGTCGAGGAACATTCACTGGTCGCCCGCGGCCTTCACGGCTCCCGGTTGGTGCGGCCGCTGGGCATTATTCGTCGCCGGCATCTCAAACAAAGCAATAGCGCCCTCAGATTCGTCGATATGCTCTGCGCCGCCAATGGCCACGTTGGCCCTGTGCCCAGCGGCAACGGCCATGCTCATGGCGCTTCCACCTCTGGCCGCCGCGCCGGCAAAACGCGCGTTTCTTAGAGGATTATTGTCATGCAACAGACAGGGCTTCCCCCCCGTCAAGGCCTTTACGACCCGCAATTTGAGCACGACTCTTGCGGCATCGGCTTTGTCGTCGATTTGCAAGGCCGTAAGTCGCACGACCTCGTGGACAAGGCGATCCGCATTTTGCTCAATCTCGAGCATCGCGGCGCTTGCGGCTGTGAGACCAACACCGGCGACGGCGCCGGCATTTTGCTGCAAACGCCTCATCGCTTTTTTCAGCGCGTTTGCGACCAGGCGAACATCACCTTGCCCGAGCCTGGCGACTATGGCGTAGGCATGGCGTTCTTGCCGACCAATGCGGCAGACAGGGCCGTTTGCGAAGGCATTGTGGACCGGACTGCCCGCGCCGAAGGGCTTGAGGATTTGGGCTGGCGCACAGTCCCGACCTACGGCGGCATGCTTGGCGCCAGCGCTCGTGCCAGCCAACCGATCATGCGACAGTTTTTCGTCGGCCGCGGCGTACGCCGTTCGGAAGATCCGCTTGAATTCGAACGCAAGCTTTACGTCGTTCGCCGACGTATCGAAAACACCATCCGCCAGGCCGATATTAGTCAGCGCGGCATGTTTTATATTTCCAGCCTGTCGTGCAAAACGATCATCTACAAGGGCATGCTCAACAGCAGCCAGCTCGCCGATTTCTTCCCCGAGCTGCGCGACCTCGACATGGAAACCGCCCTGGCGATGGTGCACTCGCGTTTCAGCACCAACACCTTCCCGAGCTGGGCACGTGCGCACCCTTACCGTCATCTCTGCCACAATGGCGAAATCAACACGCTCCGCGGCAACGTCAACTGGATGAAAGCCCGCGAAAGCATGTTTGAATCAGGCCATTTCGGCGAGGACATCAAAAAGCTGCTGCCGATTATCGACGAAACCGGCAGCGACTCGGCCATGTTCGACAATGCGCTGGAGCTTTTGGTGCTTGCCGGACGCTCTTTGCCGCACGCCATGATGATGATG
>DASRAT010000780.1:0-2482 GCA_035638015.1 Gemmataceae bacterium
TTGACTCCTTCCGGCAGCTGGGTGTCGTATTGGTCGAAGACATCACAGAGCGTCAACGCCTTTTCGATTACGGGTTTTACATTGAGCTTGCCGTCCGTCACCAGGAAAACCGCCAGGTCAGCGCCGGGCGGCACTTCCAACCGACCACGTTCGACAAGGCGAAGATTCTCCTCCAGGCGAGCCATGCAGGCTTGCGCCTCCTTGCGATTGTCGCTGCCAACCGAGTAGTGGAGCTTACGGCCACCGTGGCGAAAGGCGACGCGGTACAGTCCGGAACGCTGTTCGAGCCAGGCCATTGGAATTCCCCTCGCGTAAGAATCCTACGTTCCCGGTCCAGCGACGTGACCCCAACGCGACCGCAAGCTTGCCCCCAAAATGCCCCCTTTTTGCGCGGACCGGCAACGGGGGCACCTTCGACGGTTTGTCGTAAGTGCTTAGTGATTTTGGAGGTTAGGCGGAAGAAATGGCGGGAGAAATGAGCTGGGGAACTAGGATTCGAACCTAGACAAGCAGATCCAGAGTCTGCTGTGCTACCGTTACACCATTCCCCAAGGTTCACTGGATTTTATGTTTTGAGCCGACTTGGGACAAGCCGGGTTTGCGGGGGCTTTTGATCGACCATTTCAATTGCGGGGCGGCTGCCCTACAATCACACAGAACTTTTAAATCGATTGGCGCGGTGCATTACACCGTGGCTTTACTACGTCTTGCAACGTGGAGATTCCATGAGCTGCGTGAAATATCTAACTGCCGGGGTTTTGCTGGGTATGGCCGTGATTTTCCTTGCCGCTGGTTGCCATGATCATGGGAATAACCAGGCGGCTGCCACGAATAGTGGCACTGGCGGCCAAGCGCCGCAAGCGAAGGAGAGTGCCGAGACTGTCATTCAAGCGGAGCGGGCCAAACTCAGTGAAGAGGACCGCAAACTGGTGGATGCTCAGGAGTGGTGTGTTGTTTCCACGGACAATCGCCTGGGAATCATGAAAGAGCCCATCAAGATTTTGGTCAAGGACCAACCTGTGTTTCTTTGCTGCAAACATTGCGAGAAACTCGCATTGAAGGATCCCGATGCCACGTTAGTCAAGCTCGAAGAACTCAAGGTAAAGAAACTAACCCAGATTTCTGCCAAGTAACTGCTTGTGGATTGCCCGCCGGCCGGTGAGTGGAGGGCTTGCGATGCGAACCGCGGTTGCATGCGTGCTCGTCGTTGGCGTGGGCTTTCTGGCTGCGCTAGACATGCCGGCTTACCCGCAGGACAAACCAAAGACTGATGCCGCTGGCGACGCGCTGCCTGCGGGCGTGATACGTATCTTGGCAGCGCCTGCGTTTCGACATGCTTCACCCATTACGGGCCTTGCGGTGGTCGATGGCGGCAAGCGTATTGTCACAGGCAGCGACGACGGGGCCGTGCTCTGGGATGCGATGACGGGCAAGCGGCTGAAGACGTTGGTAAGCGGCAAAGTCAAGCGGCTGGCGGCGACGGCGAAGGGCAATTTGCTGGCGGTGGGGCTTGAGGGGGACGTGTTGAAGGTCTACGACCTCGTTGCCGGCAAAGAGCGGTTTTCATTGTCTCAAAGCAACGGACACACCTATGGCCTGGCGTTTTCACATGACGGGAGCCTTGTGGCTTCGAGCGCTGAGAGCGGAATGATCCATTTGTGGGAGACCGCCGACGGCAAACGCGCTCGCAGCATCAAGGGGCCTGAAGTTCAAATCTGGGCGCTGGCGTTTCACCCCGACGGCAAACGTCTGTATTCCGGCGGCACGGACAGTTCGGTTTGGGAATGGGACCTGGCAACCGGCAAGGAACTGCGGAAATTGCGCGACAGCAATGGCGGCTATGTGATGGGCTTGTCGTTCAACGCCAACGGTGAAGCGCTGGCGGTAAGCGCTAATACCAATGTTGGGCGGCTGGCGGACACCACTGCGCGCGTTGGTGTGTTCGAAACGGCAACATTCCAGGAACGTTTTCGCGCCACCTTGCCCGAAGCTTGGGTGCATGGAGTGACGGTTTCCTCCAACGGCCGTTACGTGGCTGCCGCCTTTGCCAGTGCCAAGCCAAGGGACGGGCGCGTGGGCTTGTGGGACACGTGGACTGGCAAGCGGATTCCGCTCGATGTGGACGATGCGCATGCGGTGCATTTCGTGCATTTTTTGGCGGAGGGTAAAACACTGGCAACGGCGGGTGCGGACGGCGCGGCGCATTTGTGGAAAGTGGCCAATGGTGTTGAAGACGCGATGACCAAGGGACCTGCGGGGCCCATTCGGCATGTGGCATTCGCGCCGTTGGGAAAGATGCTGGCGTCGGCGGGCACCGGCGGGAGGGTGCAGCTCTGGGATACCGAGAAGGGGAGCCTGTTACGCCAACTCCGGGCCCATGAAACGCCTATCACATCTTTGGCGTTCTCGCCGAGCGGCAAATACTTACTGGCGGGAAGCAGTCAAACAACGCCGCCGCGGAATATCGCCTCGCTGTGGAATG
>DASRAT010000781.1:0-9766 GCA_035638015.1 Gemmataceae bacterium
CACCGGCCTGGATGCTTCCGAACAGGTTGTGCAACGCATTCGCACGCATTTGGGTTTGAGCGCCCTGGCCGGCTCCTTGCCGCATGCCGAGCTGGGCGATGAGAGCTTTGACGTCATCACTATGCGGCACTCTCTTGAGCATGTGCATCAACCGCTTGAAGTGCTGCGGTCGGCACATCGGCTACTGGCGCCCGACGGCCAGCTTATTATTGCGGCGCCCAATATTGACAGCTTGCCGTTCAAATGGTTCGGCCGCAACTGGCGCGGCCTGGATTTACCAAGGCATTTGACACATTTCACACCGGACACGCTACAGCTGATGTTGGGACGGGCAGGGTTCGACGTTGGCCCGGTGCGCATGGTACGTCAGCCGCAAATGGTGCGCTATTCGGCGCAGCTGGCTAGTCGGCGGCCGGGTGCATTAGGCTGGCAGCGCTGGTTGCGCAATCGGTTCATGGCCGGTCTGGCGACATGGTATGCTTACTTTGCTCGCCGCTGCGATGCGATGGTCGTCACGGCGATCAAGAACATTCCCATGCAATGGGACCCAGTTCCGACGTTCAGCCAGCATCGTTCCGAACGCTCGCAGTTCCCTGGCGACCGATGGCGTAATACACGAAACCAAGACCTGCCATGACGCGCGGCTCGTAGAGATTACGACCGTCGAACACCACCTGTTCGCGCATGAGCCGGCGCACCAAGTCAAAATCGGGCCGGCGAAACTCCGGCCACTCCGTAACAATCACCAGGCCATCGGCGCCTTCCAGTGCGCCATAAGGGCGCTCGCAATACTCCAAACGATTGCCATAGATTGCTCGTACATTTGCCAGCGCCTCGGGATCGTGCACGCGCAACGGCACGCCTTCGGCCAACAGCGCGTCGATCAGCGTCAAGGCCGGGGCTTCGCGAATGTCGTCTGTGCGGGGTTTGAACGCCAGGCCCCAGATGGCCAGCGTCTTTTCTCTAAGCGCGGGGCCAAAATGTTGCTTAACCTTGCGAAACAACACCTGTTTCTGGGCGTAGTTAACTTGCTCCACGGCATTCATCAAATGGGTTGGAACGTTCCGCTGCCGAGCCATGCTGAGAACAGCCTGCACGTCTTTGGGAAAGCACGAGCCGCCATAACCTGCGCCGGGGAAGAGAAACTGAAAACCGATGCGGACGTCATGACCGATGCCGCGGCGGACGTCGTTGATGTCGGCGTCCAGCGCGTCGCAGAGGTTGGCCATCTCGTTGATGAAGCTGATCTTTGTGGCCAGCATGGCGTTGGCGACGTATTTGGTCATTTCCGCGCTCTCGGGCGACATCGCCAGGAATGGCCGTTCCGTCCTCAGGAAGGGGGCGTAAAGCTCATTCATCACCTCGGCGACACGCTCATTGCGGACACCCACGACGACGCGATCGGGCTTCATGAAATCGTCGACAGCAGCCCCCTCCTTGAGAAACTCGGGATTGCTGACTACATCGTGCGGGATTTGAGTTCGTGAAGCCAGCAGCTTGGTCAATTGATGGTTGGTGCCGACGGGGACCGTGCTTTTGATGATGACGATTTTGGCATCCTTGGCCGCGGCGGCGATGGCGTCACCCACGGCCCAGACGGCGCCCAAGTCCGGTTCGCCGTCTTTGCCCGGCGGCGTACCGACAGCGATGAAAATAAGTTGCACATCCGCAATCCCGGTGGCCAGGTCGGTGGTGAAAACGAGCCGGCCTTCGCGGCGGTTGCGCTGCACAAGCTCCAGCAGCCCCGGTTCGTAGATTGGCAGCTGGCCCGCTTCCAGGCGAGCAATCTTGGCGGCATCCTTGTCGATGCCAATCACATCGTTGCCGCTTTCAGCCAAGCAGGTGCTGGTAACCAAACCGACGTAACCGGTGCCGATAACTGCGATTTTCAAGGCGGACTCCCAAGTTGGCTGAAACCTGACGCGGCGCGGGCCGTGGTGTCTATGGTTGGAGTATAGATTTTCAATTTATCCCCTGCAAGAAGCGGCCAGGAATGGCAATTATCGTCGCAATTTCGCAACCCAGGCCGCGTTGGCTTTGTACCACTCAACCGTCTGCTGCAGCCCCTCTTCAAACGTCACCGCGGGCTGCCAACCAAGGGTGGTTTCGATCTTGGTGCAATCGATCGCATAGCGGCGATCGTGCCCGAGGCGATCCTGCACATATTTGATAAGGGCAGGTGTCTTGCCCACGGCTTTGAGAAGCGCATGGGTCAGTTCCAGGTTGGTCTTTTCGCACCGGCCGCCGATGTTGTAAACCTCCCCGACTTGCCCCTTTCGTAACACGGTCAGGATCGCCGCACAATGGTCGCGGACGTGAATCCAATCACGGACATTCAAGCCGTCCCCATAGACTGGCACTTGTTGATCGCGCAGTAGGTTGGTGATGAAAAGGGGGATCAATTTTTCTGGATACTGGTATGGACCATAGTTGTTGGAGCAGCGTGTGATGACTGCCGGCAGGCCGAATGTATGCACGTAGCTTCGCACCAGCAGATCGGCGGCTGCTTTACTGGCCGCGTAAGGGCTGTTCGGCTCAAGTTGGCTTTGTTCGGTGAAGTATCCAGTCGGTCCGAGGCTGCCGTAGACTTCATCGGTGGAAATTTGCACAAAACGGACCACTTTGAATTCCCGGGCGGCGTCAAGAAGCACCTGCGTGCCAAGGACGTTGGTCCGGACAAACGGACTGGCATCGTGGATGCTGCGATCCACATGGCTTTCGGCTGCGAAATTGACGATGGCATTGACGCCGCCTTTTAGCGCCGCGCGCACCGCATCGCGGTCGGAAATGTCGGCGTGAACAAAGCGATAGCGAGGGTCAGTGGCCAGATCGGCCAAATTGTCGGGGTTGCCGGCATAGGTCAAGGCGTCGAAATTGACGACCTGTGTGCCCGGTTCCGTTGCCAGTACATGCCGCACAAAATTGCTGCCGATGAAGCCGCAGCCTCCCGTCACCAAGAGGATAGACATGAACATTCTTTCACGTAATAGTGGCCAAAGTGAAAACGCACTTGACTTGCGGAAAGCATATGCCGCCGCTGCGTCCAAAGCCACTCTCGCTTTTTGCTTGACATTAACCATTGCGGCTTATACAGTTAAACACCGCAGTTCACATGCCCTCAGCCTTCCTTCTCCACCAATTGGCGGGAGGGCGGGGTAGGGCCAGTTGGGAGTACAAAGCGGTGACTAAAAAAGAAATCGTCAAACAAATTGCCGACGACCTCGACCTGACGCAACTTCAGGTCAAGGATATTGTTCAAAAGACCTTCGACTCCATTGTCGAAACGCTGTTATCCGAGAAACGGATCGAACTGCGGAACTTTGGCGTCTTCGAGGTGAAATGTCGCAAGGCCCGCAAGGCGCGCAACCCTCGCACCGGTGAGGCCGTCGAAGTCGAACCCAAGAACGTCGTCGTCTTCAAGGCCGGCAAGGAAATGGAAGACCGCGTCCGTCAAATGCCTTTGGTGGCTGATATGGACCATGACGACGACTTTCAGGACAGCGACGAAACGGGGGACCTTGACGGCAACGTCGCCACCAAGCGCGCCCGCACGCGGAAGGCTCCCTAAATTGCCGCTTTTGCCTGATACTCAAAGTCAGCGCTTGTGTGTTGCGCACATCCGTCACAGATTTGCTCAAGCGCACAAGCCGCAAGGCCGATAATATCCGCAGACTCCCGCTTCGTTCGCGGAGGCGTGCGAGTTTCATAGGTGCCCAGGACGGCAGGGAGGCTGCAAATGGGGAGACTGCGTACGCTGTTATTGCTGGCGGGCGGAATGTTGGCCCTGTCCAGCGCTGGCTGCTTCGTCAATCAGTATCCAGGCGACCGCAACGACCGCCTGGATGTGCTGATGAACCAATCGGAAAACCTCCGCCAAATCTACGGCGAGTGGCGGCGTTTCTGGATGAACGATCAGCCGTCCCACTTGACCTATGATCGCGTGGACGGCGGCATTGCACCGCGTCAGTAATCTTCTGCCGCGCCGGCCAAGCGCCGTCATACAATGGCGCTTATGCGCATTCTGCCTGTCCTTGACTTGATGCACGGCCAAGTGGTTCGTGGGGTTGCCGGCAAGCGCGAGCACTATCAGCCGATTCGCAGCCCTTTGGCCGCGTCTGCCACGCCTTTGGCAGTGGCGCGGGCTTTTCGCGAGCACTTCCAGCTGATCGAGTTGTACCTCGCCGATCTCGACGCCATCGCCGGCAGTCTGCCGGCGATAGAGGTTTTCCTCACCCTGCAATCCGAAGGCTTCAAGCTGCTTGTCGATGCAGGCTTGCGCTGCGCTGCAGATGCGGCGCCACTGCTCACAGCTGGAGTTTCGGCCATTGTTGCAGGTTTGGAGACCGTGCTAGAACCCCTTGCCCTTGAAGAAATTGTCAAGCAGGTGGGTTCCGACCTGCTGGTTTTTTCCCTCGATTTGAAAAACGGCCAGCCTCTGACAACTTCGGCCGCTTGGGGCACAACAACACCCTTTGGCATCGCCAGCAAGGCCATTGGCTTGGGCGTTCGGCGTTTGCTCATCCTCGATTTGGCACGCGTAGGCGTCGGAACGGGCACTGGCACCGAGTCGCTTTGCGCTCAGCTGAAACAGATGTACCCCAATATTGAATTACTTGCCGGTGGCGGCGTCCGCGGCGGCCAGGACTTGGAACGCCTACGCCAGTGCGGTGTTGACTGCGCACTGGTCGCTTCCGCGCTTCACGACGGCCAGTTAAAACGCGAGGACTGGATTTAGCTCGTGTGTGATTCCCAGGTTGCTGACTGGCCAACACTCTCTTCAACCTCGACACGCAGGACTTCCGGGTCGAAGTGATGGTGCTTGCGAAGCTCTTCCCGCAGCCGCTGTCCGATGTAGCGCGCCAGCAACTCCGCCGTGGTGTTCTCAATCGGCAACAACACGCAATCTTCCCGCGGAAAGACCCATTCTCGGTCTTTGTAGCGGACGCGCACCGCCCGGCCTTCCTCGGATAAAAGAATAATGCGGCTCCTGGTCGGCAGCATCATGCGATGATCGAGTTCGTCGGTTATGAGCTTGGTGCGATCCTTAAGGGCGATGAAGTCGAAGACGTAGTGATTGTTGTCCAGCGCCCCTTCCACCTCGATGGCGACGCGGTAATTGTGACCGTGCAGCCGTTCGCACTTGTCGCCTTCATAGCTGATGAAGTGGCCGGAGCTGAAGACAAGGTAGTCCTTGGTGACGCGGATTTTGTAGTTTTCGCTCATGTTGTCTTTCCGGAGCCGTTCTGTTTGCCGGATTTCGTTTTGTGCGCCAGCGGCTCAACACGATTGATGTGGAGCAGATCGAGCGTGACCATCCGGTCAAACAAGGTCGGGTCCGACTTAAGTGGCAGCCCCACAACTGCTTGTCTGATTCCGACCATGAGAAAATCTGGATGGCGAACTTCGTATCCCGTTCCGTCGCTTTGGACGAGGCGGAACGGTTCAAAAGGTTGTTTGTGGAGAAGATCTTTAAGGCCTTCGGGAGTCATGACAATTATCTCATTTCTTGATGATTCAACCTGCCGACCACGGGACCTTCGGCGGCAAGGTTATGATACCCTCGCGCAAGGCAACGAACAAGCAAGCCGCAACAAGGTCGGCGGTAGTTCCTGGGTTACGGCGATGCCCGTCGGCACGCAGCCATTTGTCGAAGTCGACGATGGCGGTGCGGCCAGCGGTAGTGTGCGGCCAACCGGCGGCAACTACGGCGGCTGCGCGTTGACTGGCCTCTTCGGCCAATTCTTTGCCGCATTTGCGGGCGATCAGACTGTCGGGATGCCGGGCCATGAGTTGCAAATGGCAATGTATAATGGCGTCTTCGAGCGTGACAATTTCCTTGAGGCCTTGTTGCAAAGCCGGCACGCCTTCGTCGAAAACCTCGCGGAAGCCATTGGCGTATTGGCGTGCGATGAGATCGCGGTCGGCGGCGAGGGTCATGACTTGGAGCAGCGTTTGCGTCGGCGGCTTACTTAGGTCTTGGCTATCAACCTTTCCCATGCCGGCCGGCCGCGCCAACGCAGTTGCTTTGTAAACATCTTGAGCGTCCTCGATCGTAAGGTGATTTAGTACACGCAAGATGTCCAACCTTGGACCTTTGGCTCGATGAGTCTTGGCCAACGGCACGAGCAGGAGCACGATTCCAAGATTGGTGTTGGTTTTTGTAACTTCCTGAGTAGCCTCAATTGCCCGCAGAATGCGAGCTCCAACTGGAAAGTCAAACTCGTTGGCGACGTTGTTTGCTAATGCAAACATGTCAAATACCTTGCCGAACGCGATAGCGCTGGCAACGAAATCTAAGTAGGTGGTGTCCTCGAAATCGGCGAAGCGATGCACGTTGCCTGGTTTGCGAGCCGTCGCTTCCCAGAGACATGCGAATTGAGCGTATTCCCTGATAGGCTCAGGCGCTGCATCGATGCCCATAGGTATGCTCCAATGCTGATTTCAGCTTCTACGCGCCTACGCTTCGCCAAAAAACGACCGCCCCAACACCTCCCCCATCACCCGTCCAAACGCCTGGCTCCTCCCGCTCCGCAAATTGCAAATCACCACCTCCGCCGGGCTAAACAGCAATGGATCAATCTTGTAAAAGTCATGATCATAGCGCTCAAATATTTCCGCAAACGGCGCCCCATGATCCGCCGAGGACGATGACGGCACCTTTGCTCCGATCTCGGCAATCACGTCATCCTCGGCGTTTACCCAAAGAATCACACGGCCGCCGTACAGAATCGCATCGTTGGTACGGCCAATGGCGGTGATCTCGTCCTTGGCCACCGGCGGCAGTGGCGCCGAGCCGAAACCTGAAACCACATTGGCCAGATCGAATTTCAATTCGTGCAACTTGTGCAGACACGTTTCTACCGACCGGGCCACGACTTGCAGATTGCCCACCATGCTCGCGGCAGGGGCGGCAAGCAGCGTCAGCTTGGCCGGCGGCAGTTTGATCGCCTCACAAATATGGGCCACCACGGCGTCGTCGGGCAGCTTTTTCGTTTCCAAAACTCCAACTGCCACCGGCGGCTGTTCGCTGCCTTCGATATCGTTGAAAAGCTCCTCGACCCCACGTGCTGCACGCATGGGGCCGGAACCCATCGCGAAGTACTTGCCCACGGCAATTGGCCAACCGGCGTATTGTGATGCCATGCACGCCAACACGGGATAATCCGTTGAGACCTGAACAAGAGGACAAGCGACCCCCGCGACTTCGCCAGGCACGAGGCCCACTTCCGCAAGGTTGGCAAGGCAAACGCGAGCCATTGCCAAACCCGCCTGCAAGCCGCCTTGCGCGTTGATGCCGCAGTCCAGCACACGGGCGCCGGTGGCGGTGGTGTCGACGCGAATCCGAAGTTGGAAGGCGGTCATGGCCATGTGGTCGGCCAGGCGCTGGGCCCGTTCATTCAAAGTCGGAGTCAAAGACACGGATCGTTCTCCCAAGAAGACGTGAAGTTGATTGGTAATCTACTTGCCAAACAGCCAGCGGTCGAGCTTTTCGGTCCTTTGGTGTAACATCTGAAGGCATCGGCCGTTGGACCTGCCCCGGGCGAAAAGGCTGACGATGGGCCGGCCTTTTTCGATGTGCCGCCCAGGATGCGGAACGTCGGAGAAATCGCGCATTTGCATAACTGATTGGTCCAGGGCGGCATTCCAGGGTGCGTCCGCGGGCACAATCAACGTGTCACGGGCGAAAAGGATTACTTTGCCGACATGAATATTCACGGGCGTGTTTGTGAAGTTGTCCTTCAATTGGCTACCTTCAAAAACTGCTCGATGCAATCCTATCGCGTTGATTGCGAGCGCGTGTTCCAGCACCTCCACGGAAGCCGTATAACGCGGGTTGATTTCGATCGGGTACGGTTTGCCGTCTCGCACCACGAAGTCGACGCCGAACAAGCCGCGCAAACCAAACTCGCTCGCCAACACCTCACCAATTTGCACAAAAGTTCGGCGTTTTTTGGGAGTCAAGGACAAGGGCCCGACACTGCCACAGTAATGAAATGGTTCTGCATGCAGCCAGGCCTCGCCCACCAGTTGTCGCGTGACGCCAAGCAAATGTGCCGTGCGGCCGTCGCCAACGTAGATTGCCGCACAGGAATCGCCTTCGATGTATTGCTGAAAATATACCTTGGCACGAGAGCTGCAGCGCGTTTTAGGCAACCATAGTTCCACACCGCGGCCGCCTGCGCTTTCGAGGCGTTTGAGCAGCCAATGGCCATCCCGGGGCGGCCGCTTGGTAACCCGGCGAAACTCCGGACACGGCAATCCAGCACGATTCAATGTATCCGCCATTCGCCAAGGTTGCCGGACTTGCCGGAGCACGTCACGGTCGTTGCCCCACAAAGGCCGCGACTTGGCGATTTGGCGCACGACGCGAGGCCAGTTCTCCATGCCGCCAGCATACATCCACGGTCCGGGCGGCGCCTGTTTCAGTAGATGTGGCAGACCGGCAGGATAGCGATGTTCGGGCAGACGCAGCGCAGGACAGACGCTCTCCAAGTCGGCGTCCGCAAACAAATCGGCGCACCACGGCCGCAGACCCGCCCGCAGCGCGGAGAAAGCAGCGGCTCGGGCACTGGCGCCAACGATCACAAGATGATGGGAAGCAGTTGAAACTGTCACCGCCGCGTATTGTTTCCCTTTGGAGCATAGCTGCGTTGATCCCGCAACACGCGCTTCTCCAACCGCCGTGCCGACGAATTCGGCGATTGGCCAAGGACCCGTATCGCCTTTTCCGCGTTGGACAACTTGAAGATGCCGACGACCTGGCCATTGCGGCCGCCGGAGCTGCAATAAGCATAATCGATGTTGATATGTTCTTGCGCCAGGACTTCACAGACGTGCGACAGAGCGCCGGGTTGGTTCTTCAATTCCACCACCAGCACCTCCGTTTCCGTAAAGGGCGTATTGATCGCCTGAATGATGCGCATCGTCTTCGCCGAATCGTCCGTGACCAGCCGCAAGACGCTGTGCTCGTGTTTGTCCATCACCGACAGCGCGGTGATGTTGACCTTGTCGCTGGCCAACGCGGCCAGGACGTTGGCCAACCTGCCCGGCTTGTTTTCCAGGAACACCGTGATCTGCTTGGACGTTTGCATGGCTGGACACTCCGCACGTTGATGAGACAAGACGAGGCCATTCTATGGGTGGCGGGCAGCAAGCAGAAGACTGCCCCATTGAACAAAGCCCCGTCCCCGGCTAGAATTGCGTCCGTTGACCCAGTTAACGGCCTGATGGAGGAGAGTCTGTGCAAATCAAGATCTCGGCCCGACATGGCCATTTGGCGGAATCCACCCAGCAATTCATTCGTGAAAAGGCGGAGAAACTGCTGCATTTGTTTTCCCGCTTGACGATGATCGAGGTCACCGTCGATCTGCAGGACGACTTGAAGGTGGTCGAATTCAACGTCTCCGCGGAGCACAAACACGATTTTGTGGCCAGCGAGCGCAACAAGGACGTAGCCGCCGCCGTGGACCTGGTGATGGCTAAGCTCGAAGGGCAGCTTCGCAAATACAAAAACAAGATTCAGGAACATCGCCGCAGGCCGGGCGCCGGCGATGTGGCGGGGGAGGCCCCTGCTGAAGACACAGGTGAGGAGTAGGAGATAGCCATGCGCATGTCTGATTTCGTGGTCCGCGAGGCCATCATTCCCGAGTTGAGCGCCACCACCAAGGAGGGGGTCATCCGAGAAATGGTCGAGAGCCTGCGGGCCGCCGGCCACTTCAAGGGCGGGGAGCCGGAGGACATCGTCAAGGCCATCCTCAAGCGCGAA
>DASRAT010000782.1:0-6631 GCA_035638015.1 Gemmataceae bacterium
GCCGAGCATGCGCTGTCCGGCAGGCACGTCCTTGGTGACGCCGGCGCGGGCGCCGATTACCGTTCCCGTGCCGATATGGACGTGATCGCAGATGCCCACCTGGCCCGCCGCCACCACGTAATCGCCGGTCGAGCTGGACCCGGCAATGCCAACTTGACTGATGAGCAGATTGTGCTTGCCGATCTGGCAGTTGTGGGCCACTTGCACCAGGTTGTCGATCTTGGTGCCTTCGTCGATGCGGGTCGCCTCGAAGGTGCCGCGGTCGATCGTGGTGCAGGCGCCGACTTCGACATCGTCGCCAATCTCCACGTGGCCAAGCTGTGGCACCTTGACGTGCTTGCCGCCGTTCAGGCGATAGCCGAAGCCGTCGGCGCCGATGACTGCGTTGGCGTGAATGATGACGCGCTGGCCCAACATCGAGCCGTCGTAAAGCACAACATTGGGATACAAGGTCACATCGTCGCCGAGCTTGCAATAGCGGCCTACCGCCACGCCCGAGTGGATGCGGCAGCGAGCGCCGACCACGGTGCCTTCGCCAATCGAGGCGAAGGGCAGGATGGCGGCCCCTTCGCCTATGATCGCGGTAGGATGCACGAAAGCGCGCGGATCGACGCCGTGAGTAATGTCGGCCACACTGCCGCGCATGTGGCGGACAATGGCGACAAAAGCCGTAAGCGGGTCTTTGACCTGGATGATGGGCATACCGTTGGGCGGCACACAGGCAGGCACCACCGCGGCGGACGCACGAGTGCCGTGCAGCCTGGCGGCGTGTTTGGCATCGGCAATGAAGGTGATGTCGCCGGGTTGGGCTTCGCCCAGGGGGCGGGCGGACGCAATGCTCACGCTGCCGTCGCCGTGGACAGTCCCTTGCACCAATTCCGCGATTTCCTTGACGGTGAGGGTCACTGGGCCGTCCTTTCATCCGTGAAAGACCATCGCCTCCAGGGGATGATACCGTTGCTGAAACGAGGCGACAATGCGACTTCCGCCCAGCCGACGACGGCCAAGCGCATCCCGTATTACCCTGTTTCGGCATTTATCCGCAGCAACTCCACTTTTCCGCGCTGGACATTTAGGACTCCATCCGAGAGGATGACGGATGGGCCGTTGCCGGCCTAGCTGGCACGGCAAACCAAGTTCGTAACGCATTGGAATAGCCATGCCGATCGTTATCCGTTGCACTGGCTGCAGCCGCAAATACCGCGTTCAGGACCATCTGATTGGCAAGATAGTCAAGTGTCCGAAGTGCCAAACAAGATTCTCGGCCGAGCAGACCCAAGACAGCGGACCCCGGCCAACAGCTCCAGACTCGGCGCCCGTCCTCACCGCTGCCGAACCACTCACACCCCCGCCCACGCCAGCCGCGGCACAGGCGTCGCCCGTGGCGCAAACGCCCTCATCGGTTCCCGAAGCCATTCCCGCAACACCGGCGCCACCCAAAAACCCCCCATCATCAGCTCCCAAACCACCAACTCCGCCGCTTTCCTCAAAGCCCTTTGTCGCCTCGCCTCTCATGATCTTCGGCATTATCGCCGGCATCCTGGCATTTGCCGGAATGATCGGCCTCGCCATCGGCTCCCTGCTTGCTGGCGCAGTCCAAAACTGACGCCGAATCCCGGTGTGCGCTGCCAAGTCACCCTTGCATGGCTATGCTGATGACGATCTACGCAAATTACCTAAATTGCCTTTATTACTCATTGCTTCCAGCTTAGTTACTTGGTCTAATCTGCAGTAGTTGTTAATTTGGGAAGTCTGGCATGTCTTGGATGACGCATCTGATGATAAGCGGCCGACTCGTTGAGCAGAGAGCCGCGGTTTATTTCGGGACGGCCTACATAAGGCCGTAGAGGTACCCAAACCATGCGCAGGGTGGTGGTTACGGGCCTTGGAGTGGTGGCCCCCAATGGCGTTGGCAAGGAGGCTTTCTGGTCAGCTTGTCTGAATGGTCGCAGCGGCGTCGGGCCAATCCGCACCTTTGACGCCTCTGGCCACCCCGTGAAGATTGCCGCCGAGGTCAACGACTTCGACGCCAAGCCTTTCGTGCCGGCCTCGCAGCGCAAAAGCCTGAAAATCATGGGCCGGGCGATGCGCTTTGCCGTAGGCGCCGCGGGGCTGGCAGTCCAGGACGCGGGCCTGTCGGCCGATTGGCCGGTCCCCGAACGCGTGGGCGTGGTCATGGGCACGGGTCTGGTGCCGGTTGACCTGCCTGAAATCGCCCCCGCTTTGGTTCAATCTTGCAACACGCAAGGACAACTGCAAACGTCCGCCTTCGGCCAGTGTGGCGGCAGTGCTTTGTTCCCCCTTTGGATTCTCAAATACCTGCCCAACATGGTGGCGGCTCACATTTCGATGGCGCTAAACGCTCAGGGACCAAATTCGACGATTACCACCGCCTGCGCCGCCGGCACACAAGCCGTCGGCGAAGCATTCCGTCTGGTGGCCCGCGACGATGCCGACTTGGTTTTGGCCGGCGGCGCCGACAGCCGCATTGACCCACTGCTGATGCTCGCCTACACGGCACTCGGGGCGCTCAGCACAGGCGAACGTCCCCCAACGGAAGTGTCACGCCCTTTCGACGGCCGCCGCGATGGCTTCGTTCTCGGCGAAGGCGCCGGCGTCCTGGTGCTCGAAGAACTGGAACACGCCAAAAAGCGTGGGGCCACGATTTATGCCGAGGTTCTCGGCCTGGGCAGCAGTTTTGATGCTTACGCCGTCACCAAACCCGACCCGGATGCCAAGGGCGCTGCCCGCGCCATTCAGGAAGCGCTGCGCGAAGCACGCATCGATGCCAGTGACGTGGATTACATCAACGCCCACGGCACCAGCACCCGGCTCAACGACCTCATGGAAACCGCCGCCGTCAAACGCGTCTTCGGCCACAAAGCCAAGAAATTGCCGCTTTCATCCATCAAATCAATGGTCGGCCACTTGATCGGCGCTGCCGGCGCTGTCGAAGCCGTCGCCCTGGCCTTGACACTCCACGACGGCGCCTTGCCGCCCACGATCAACCAAACCCAGCCCGACCCGGCTTGCGATCTCGACTACGTTCCCAACACGGCCCGTGAAGTGCCAGTCACGACCGGAGTTTCAACCAGCTTCGGTTTCGGTGGCCAAAACGCCGCTCTGGTCATGAGTCGATTCGCAGGGTAGACCATTGGCCAACCCCGATTAAACCAGCGAGTTTGCTGCGTTCCGCCACTTCCCACGTTGTTTCCCCGGCCGGCGAACCTATCATAGCCCTGCCGGGTCATTGATCCGGGGGGAGGCGTAGCTCAGCTGGTAGAGCAACGGACTTTTAATCCGTAGGTCGTGGGTTCGAATCCCACCGCCTTCAATTCAACATCCAACATCGTCATTCTCTTCTGGATGTGACTGCCCGTGCAAGCCTTCTGTGCCGCTGTCGTGCAAGCTGCCCCCGTCCTTTTCGACGTGCCTCGAACCCTCGCCAAACTCCGCGATTTGACCGCCGATGCTGCTCGCCGCGGGGCCAAGCTCATCGTCTTTCCCGAGGCTTTTGTCTCGGCTTATCCCAAGGGCCTTGATTTCGGCGCTCGCCTGGGCATGCGTTCTCCGGAAGGGCGCGAGGAGTTTCGCACCTATTACGATAGCGCCATCGACGTACCCGGACCTGCCACCGAACTGATCGGAGCGGCTGCAAAGGATTACCAGGTGCATTTGGTCGTCGGCGTCATCGAGCGCGACGGCGGCACGCTGTATTGCACCGCCCTCATGTTCGGCCCAGACGGCCGCCTCCTGGGCAAGCACCGCAAGCTGATGCCGACCGCGTTGGAGCGACTCGTTTGGGGCCAGGGCGACGGCTCCACGCTCACCGTCGTCGATACCCCGCTGGGCAAAATGGGCACGGTGATTTGCTGGGAAAACTACATGCCGATGCTCCGGATGGCGATGTACGCCAAGGGCGTGCAGCTTTACTGTGCCCCGACCGTGGACGACCGCGACACCTGGCTGCCGACGATGCGTCACGTTGCCCTGGAAGGCCGCTGCTTTGTCCTTTCGGCGTGCCAGTTCCTGACCCGCGGCGACTGTCCGCCGAATTACGCCTGCATCCAGGGCGACGATCCATCGACGGTTTTGATTCGCGGCGGCAGCTGCATGGTGGCACCGCTCGGTCAAATCTTGGCCGGTCCCCATTTTGGCAGCGAAACGATTCTGACGGCGGACATTGACATGGCGGAAATCGCTCGCGGCAAATACGACTTTGACGTGGCCGGCCATTACGCGCGCCCGGACGTATTTCGACTGACGGTCAATGAACGCCCGGCGCCCGCTGTAGAGAGTGGCGAGTGGTGAGTGGCGAGTGGCTGGACGCAATTTTGTCTTGCTGGAAACTCATCACTCGCCATTCCTCACTCGCCACTTCCTGAGCAAAGTCGCCTGTACGTTTGCCCGGGCATTGGCATATAATCATGGGGTTCACACAACACCGCCTGCATCCAAGGGTTGCGAGCGGTGTGTTTGTTTTCATGAGTACCATAGCGAGGCCCGACGACATGGACCGCATCCCCATGACCCGCGAAGGGTATGAAAAACGCAAAGCACGGCTCGACGACATGGAGAACGTGCAAATGATCGAGGTAACGCGGCGTATCGCCACTGCCCGCGAACTCGGCGATTTAAGCGAAAATGCCGAGTATCACGCAGCCCGCGAAGATCAGGGGATGCTGCAAGCGCGCATCGACTCCCTCAAGGATGAGTTGAGCCGATCTTACTTCGTCGACAAAAGCAGCCTCAGCAATGAAACCGTCGTCTTCGGCACACGCGTCAAAGTCAAGGACCTCGACGGCGGCGACGAAGAGATCTTCGAGCTGGTCGGCCCCGGCGACGAGGATTACGACAAAAACAAGATCCTCACCAACAGCCCGGTGGGCCAGGGCCTGCTGGGCAAGAAAAAGGGCGACATTGCCGAGATCAAGGTCCCCATGGGCAACCTGCGCTTTGAGATTTTGGAGATTTGTTTGCCGGATTGACGTGTCCAGCGCCCTCGTGGAGGGTCAAATGTTGTTGACACAGACAGTTGGCCCGTTAGCATTTACATAGTTAGCCGGCGCCTTCCCGTGAGGGAGTGCCTTGGGATGCGCCGATCGCGGTTTCCCGTTCTGGAAACCATGTGGCGGGGCGACCATGAACGATCCCCGTTTGAACAGCATCCATTTAGAGCTTCCGCGCCGGGAAGAATTCCGGGCCGCGCGCGAGTTGCTTCTCAATGGCTGTGGCGAACGCACCCTTTGCGGCGCCGCGGCAAATGGCTTCGCCGAAGGTTCCGCCGCCAGCCTTGCCTCCGTCGATAAAACCAAAGGCAGCGTTGCCGTCGATGCCAAGTTTGTGCTGCTGGACAGGGAACTCATCTACCCCCTCAAAATCGGCCTCAATACTGTTGGTCGCATGCCGGACAACGACGTGGTTGTCGAAGACGGTTATGTTTCCCGTCGCCATTGTGCCATTTTGGTGCACGCTGACGACCGCTGTGAGTTGCAGGACGTCGCCTCCAAAAACGGCACCCTTCTCAACGGCCGCAAGATCGCCGGCCCCACCATTCTCAAAACCGGCGACGAGATCCGCATGTGCAACAAGAACCTCATCTTCTCAGAACGCGCCGATCCCGCCGGGCCGTCCACGCATGCCACGCAGGTAGAATAAAGAGCTTTCAGCTATCATCTTTCAGCTATCAGCCAAACCCAAAATCTTGCTAAGTTTTTGCTTTCCACTCCCCGATGGCGGTGTTACTCTATCACTCGCCTGATCGCAAAATCCGTTGCTGCTTGGCTGAAAGCTGAGGGCTGATAGCTCACAGCACCAACATGGAGCCTCTCCCCATGAAATTCCATCGCATTTTCCTGGCCCTTCCCCTGGTTGCCGTGCTGGCAGGCGTCGCCCACGTCAGCCAACAAAAAGCCGACCCCGCTGGCGCCAAAATGGCCGTCGCCGCCCAGAAATTCCTGGGTAGCCTGACCGACGAACAAAAGAAAAAGGCCGTCTACGCCTTCGATCATCCCGAGCGAACCAACTGGGAGTTCGTGCCGCTCCAGGACACCAAGGCCAAAAAAGCGACCCGCAAGGGACTGCCGTTGCAAGACATGACCGAAGAGCAAAGAAAACTCGCCCTCGCCATCGTCGAGGCGGGCACCAGCGCCACCGGCAACAAGCAGGCCACCACCATCATGAGCCTGGAATCGATCCTCAAAGCCACCGAGAAGATGAGCGACATGATCCGCAATCCGGAGTGGTATTTCTTCACCGTCTTCGGCACGCCCGGCAAGGCCGGCAAATGGGGCTGGCGCGTCGAGGGCCATCACCTGTCAATCAATTACACGCTGGACAACAACGAAGTGGTATGCGCTACCCCGACTTTCTTTGGCGCCAATCCCTCCACGGTCAAGGACGGGGCCAGAAAGGGCGAACGCATCCTGCCGGAAGTGGAAGATTACGCTCGCGCCTTGTTCAAATCCCTGGACGACAAGCAACGGCCCACGGCCGTCCAGAACCAGAAGCATGGCGAACCAAAATCGAAATCACTCCGCCCCACCAATATCAGCGCCACCCCAGCGGGCGTACCGGCTAACAAGATGACCGACAAGCAACGCGACATGCTCATGAAATTGGTCCGCGCCTA
>DASRAT010000783.1:0-8263 GCA_035638015.1 Gemmataceae bacterium
CATCGACGGCGCCGTAAAGCTCGCCGATCTGGGCCTGGTCAAGGAAATTGACACCGACCTCAATTTGACGCGCACCGGCCGTGGCCTGGGCACGCCGCACTTCATGGCCCCCGAACAATTCCGCAACGCCAAGAACGCCGACGCCCGCTGTGACATCTACTCCATGGCGGCCACGCTTTACAACATGTTGACCGGTGAGCTGCCGTTCAAATCGGCGGGGCCGCTCGATGCCTGGATGAAGAAGATCAACAACGAACTGGTGCCGGCCCGCGAACTGGTGCCAACTTTGTCTGAACGCGTCGATTGGGCGCTGCGGCGTGCCATGAGTGTGGACAAGGAGCAGCGGCCCGGAAGCTGCCGCGAGTTCGTGGAAGATCTTACCGGCCATAGCACACGCAAGATCACGCCCTCGGCCGAGATGGTCGTGCAAGACGTGTGGTATCTGTTTTACACCGACGACGATAATGTCACCCACACAGTCAAGGGCACCTTGCAAGGCATCCGTCGCTCGCTCAAAGAGGGTGTGCTGGGAGACGCCAGCGAAATCCGGGCCTCGCGATCCAAGCTTGGGCCATTCGAGTCGCTCAGAAACCATGCTGAATTTCGCGATTTGGTGGTCAACCCGCAAATGGTGACTGCGGCGCAGCTTCCCAAGCCCAATCTCCCCGCCAAGGCCCAGGCGCGTGCCGAGACGCCAACCGGCCCAGCCGGCAGAATGACGCCGCACGATGCCCTGCGGCCCAATCTTGCCAAGCCACCGGCCAAAACGACGAACCCAGTGGCCTCCAAACCGACCTCGGCCGCCGCCAATGCGTGGATGGCGCCTCACATTCAGCTTGCACCTACCTCACAAGGCTTCTCGTGGCTGCCGTGGGCGGCACTGCTTTTCTGCGTGTCGGGCCTGGCCGCGGCGGGATACTTTCTGCTGCCGCAGTTGACGCGGTAAAGACTCGTGCGTAATGGTGCGCATCTGACTTAATTTTCTACCAAGTGAGCAACTTGGACTAAATCTCGCCCATCCACCAACGAAATACACATCGGACGCACAGCCTGCCGGGAGCGGGCCCGTTGTCCATTGGTGCGACCCCCATTCCACAAGTTCCTAGCAGCAAGGGAGTTCCTTCCATGTGCAAGAAGATTGCCGTCGGCGTCGTCATCGCGTTGGCCTGCCTGTGGGTAGCCAGAAAAACGCAGTTTTGCAGTTACGCCTCCACGCTCATCGCCCAGGGCAAGGAGCACGTCCGCGGCCAGGTGCCGCGCGATCTGGAGTTGGCCCGCGTTCAACACGAGATTCAGCAGCTGGACCGCGACTATCAAGCATTGCTTGGCCCCATTGCCGAAAGAATGGCGTCAGTCAAGAAACTGGAGCGCGAGATCACCACGGCCAAGGCCAACCAGCAAGAGCAACGTGAAAACCTGCTGACCCTGACCAAGGCGGTCGAATCGAATGACATGCCCGTCAGCTATTGCGGATCGACTTACAACCTCGATCAGGCCAAGGTCAAGCTGGCCCGCGAGTTCGCCACTTTCAAAAAGCTGGAAGCCCACCTGGCATCCAAGGAGAAACTGCTGGACGCCGAGACCAAGAACCTGGCCGCCACCCGTGACCAGCTCGACAAGCTCGTCTCCCAGAAGCGCGAGTTCGAGATTCGTCTGGCCCAGCTGGAAGCCGAGGAAGCCACGCTGAAGGTCACCCGCATCAAGACACCGCTGGCCACCGACGATGGCCGCGTCGCTGACATCAAGAATACTCTGGACCGGATCGAGCACGGCCAGGCTGTTGAAGTGCAGAAGCATGAACTTCAACAGCAATACGGTTCCAAGATCAGTGACGCCCAGCCGGCGGTGTCCACGGGCACGGTAGATGTGGGCGCGATCCGCGATTATCTGGAGGGCGTGAGCGGCGTCGCCACCAAGGTCGCCGGTAACAAGTGACAGCACCCTGTCCGCCGTGGGACTGGTATAATGGCGAGGGTGCGGGGCGCGAGTTTCATTTGTGGGACGGCCTTCCCAGGCCGTCCGAGCCGCTCTGGACGGCCTGGGAAGGCCGTCCCACGGGAGTTGTTGCCACACTCTGGAACTGAGTCAGGCGGACCCCAGCGATGCGTGCGTTTCACCTGTGGATCGACGGCATCGGCGGCTACCTGGTCTGCCTGGACAACCGGGTGACTCTTGGCCGGTCGACGCCCGAAGCCGCCGTCGATGTGCCGCTCCTGGCTGACGTATCGCGGTTGCATGCCCATGTGTTGCGCGACAGCGAGGGTTATCTGCTCGAAGCCTTGCGGCCCGCACAGGTCAACGGCAAGGCAGTGGACAAGGCGCTGCTCCGCGACAAGGACCGCGTGACGCTGGGCAGTAGCTGCCAATTACAGTTCCGCCAGCCGGTGCCCATCAGCGCATCGGCCCGGCTCGATTTGGTGGATGGGTTGCGGTTAAAGTTGGCGGTGGACGGCGTCTTACTGATGGCCGACACACTGGTGCTGGGTCCGGGCGAACAGTCGCATGTGTCCATGCCCGACCTGAAAAAGCCAGTGATTTTGTATCGTCAAAAAGCGGGCCTGGGCGTTCGAGCGGACGGACCCTTGACCATCGACGGCCAAGCGGTCGCTACCCGCGTCCTACTAGGACCGAACGCCCATATCGTGGGAGAAGAGTTTTCGCTGACGCTTGAGGCAGTAGGCAGCTAAATGAGAATGCATGATTCGGCGGCGTTGGCTTTGTAGGACGGCCTTCCCAGGCCGTCCCAGACGGCCTGGGAAGGCCGTCCTACAAAACTCCGAGGTGCTCCATGAAGTTCACCTACAATTCCGGCCAGCGCCCACTGGACGGTTACACCATCAAGCGCGGCATCGGCTGCGGCGGCTTCGGCGAAGTTTACTACGGCCTCAGCGATGGCGGCAAGGAAGTGGCCCTCAAGCTGATTCGCGGCAACGTCGATGTTGAAATGCGCGGCATGTCGCAATGTCTCAATTTCAAGCACCCCAATCTCGTCGAACTGTATGACCTGAAAACCGACAGCAATGGCGACCACTGGGTCGTCATGGAATACGTCGCCGGCGAGACGCTGCACACTGTCCTCAACCGCCATCCCGGCGGTTTGGCGCCTGAGCTGGCAAGGCAATGGTTCCTCGGCCTGGCGGCAGCCGTCACCTATCTGCACAATCACGGCGTCGTGCATCGCGACTTGAAACCAGGCAACGTCTTCCTCGAAAACGGCAACGTGAAAGTCGGCGATTTCGGTTTGGCCCGCTTCATCAGCGGCAGTCAAAAACACGGCCTGACGCAATCCATCGGCACCGTGCATTACATGGCGCCTGAGATTTCGACCGGCAATTACAGCAAACAGATCGACGTGTACGCCGCCGGCGTGGTGCTTTACGAGATGCTCACGGGCCATGTGCCATTCGACGGCGAAAGCGCCGGTGAGATTTTGATGAAGCATCTGACCACGCCGCCCGATCTCAACAAGGTCCCGGTCGCGTTTCGTCGCATTGTCGAGCGTGCTTTGGCCAAGAATCCTGCTCAGCGTTACCCAACCATGGCAGACATGGCCAAGGATTTGGGCAGCATGGCGATGCCCCCGATGCCGATTTCCAAAACGGCTCCCATGCCGCCGCCAATTGGACATGCTGCCGGTTCGCCGAACAACGAGGCGGCAATTCCGACGGTCCTGGCCGTCAGTGTCAACCCGCGTGTTTGGCTGGCGGAGCTGTCCGGCTCTATGGTCATGTCTAGCGTTTTGGCGCTGCTATTGTGCATCGTCTGGGCGGCTGTGCTGCGGACCAACGACTTGACCAAAATGGCCCCGTATTTTCTGCTGACATTGGCCTGTTCCTGGGCAGTGCTGGTCCCCGCCAAGCTCTGGACGACGCGCGTGGACGATTCCTGGCGACGGCGAGTGACGCTGATGTGCCTGGGCGTCCTGATCGGCGTGCAAGCATTGTGGCTGGAAGGTTACGAGCTCACGGAACTCTTCACGGCGGAAGCGCGGGCCAATGGGGCAGTGGCCGCGGCGCCTGACAACGAAGGCCCCGGTCCAGGCAATGCCCGGCCCCCCTGGTATTCCGGCGGCCTGCTGATCCGCGGCCGCAATGTGCCGATCGCGGCCTGTTATCTGGCCTATTTCGGTCTGGCGTTCTTTCTGCTCCGCTGGTGGAAGATGGCCGACCGGCGTCGGCGCCACCGCTTCAGTTTCTGGCCGATGTTCGTGGCCGTGGCGTGCTGCTGGGCCTTGATGGTTTTCGTCTGGCCCAGCGATGAACAGGCCAAGGCGTCGTTGATTGACCCGACGACCGTGATCATGGTGCCGGTGATGGCGGCGGCGGTCATTCAACTGGTCAGCCCCTGGGAAGCGCCGCCCAAGAAGAACCGTAAACTGCGTTTGCAGAATGGATAACAACGTGTCGAGGCCTTTGGCTATGCGATGGGCTCCTCTGCAATGGCTGTGCTTCGCGCTGTGCTGCCTCGTGGCCGCGGGCTGTGCCGGCGGTGCGCGGCAAGAGCAGAAGGCCGCCAAGGCCGCCAAAGTTGCAACCCCTGAGAAGGCGCCGAGGCAGGACGAAAAGCCCGCCAAGGGTGCCATCGCCGCCAAGGCGGCGCCTTCGACCAAAAAAGGAGAGACAGCCACGTGGACTGTGCAGGGCTGGGGCAAAGACCCACACGCCGCCAAGGAACACGCCCTCAACAATGCCCGTGAACAAGTGCTTGCCTATTTGCGAATCGTGAATCCGCCGCTGGATTGGAAACCCGACGTCGAATATCTTCGAAAATGCTTGTCATGGGGCACCGGCCAGCACTCCGAAGATCTCGATCAGCCCTTCGATGACGGCACCAAGCTGGAATGCTGGACCTGGACCGTTAGTCTGTCACCGGCCATGCTGGACCTGATGCGCCGCGAAGACGCCGTGTACCATGCCCAACTAGCCGCCAAACAGCGCCGGCCCGAGGCGGAATTCCGAATGCTGGAGATGGCCAAATTCGTCGGCTGGTTGGTCTTGGTGCTGGCGGGGCTATGGCTGTACATCCTGGCCGACCAGTGGACGGAAGGAGCGCGGCGACCGTGGCTGCGTTTTGGCCTGGCCAGCCTGGCGCTGGGAGGCGGCATCGGCTTGTGGTACTTGTCGTAAAGTAGGGTGGGTGGAGTCTTCGGAACCCACCAATTGGACAGGTGGGTTCCGAAGACTCCACCCACCCTACAATGCGGCGCTGGGAGGCGGCGCGGGCTTGTGGTTGCTATCATAATGCCAAGATGTCTTCCGAAACCGACCGCCTTCTGATTCAGCAAATTCGCCAGGGCGACACCCGCGCCTGGGACGATCTCATTGCCCGTTATGAAGGCCGTTTGCTCGCCTTCGTGGACCGCCGGTTACACGATCGCGCTGCCAGTGAAGATGTCGTCCAGGAAACGTTTGTCGGTTTCTTGCACAGCCTGCCAAACTTCGACGACTCGCGCGAATTGCAAACCTATCTGTTCACCATAGCGTCTTACAAGCTCACCGATCATCTCCGCCGAATAGGCAGGCATCCGCTCAAGACTGTCTCCGATCCGCCCAATGACATTCTGCACCAGCAACTCGATGGCAACCCGGCCGCCTCCAGCATGGCCCGCAGCCATGAGCGCAAGTCGCTCGAAACGGAAGCCATCGCGCGTTGCCTAGGCGATATGCTGCGGCACTGGCAAGAACACGGCGATCACGACCGCGTCAAGGTGCTGGAACTGCTCTTCGTCAAGGGCATGGCCAATCGCGACGTGGCGGCCAAACTGCGGATCAGCGAACAGCAGGTGGCCAATATTCGCTTCGCGGCAGTCAAAAAGCTGACGGAGCAAATCCGCGACGCGGGATTGTCAGCCGATGTCTTCCCCGAACTGCACGCCGGCGGCGAGTGACCAATGGGCAAGCTCATCCGACGCTTTTGGGTAATTGCTGCGTTGATGTTCTGGCAGGGCGGCTTCACTTTTTATGCTGCCGTCGTCGTGCCCATCGGCGCCGACGTGCTTGGCTCACACCTTGCACAGGGCTTTGTCACCCGCCAGGTGACCATTTACCTTAACCTCGCCGGCGCGGTTTCATTGCCCATCTTGGCCCTGGACATTGCGGCTACCACGGACGCCACGCGCTGGCGCCCCCGGGCGCGTTGGGCGTTGTGCGGAGTTTTGTTGGTCACCTTGCTGGTGCAGTGCTGGCTGCATTACCGATTGGACGATTTGCTCGACCCCGCCGCGAGGCGCCATCTTGACAAACCTACCTATCTCGCGCTGCATGCTGTTTATTTGCACGTCAGCACCTCGCAATGGATCGCCGCCCTGGCGGGTCTGGTACTGTCACTTGCGGCCTGGCGCGCCGAAGACGGCGAAATAAAAGTAAGTGCTTGACTACCCCATTTCACAGGGGTATAACAGACATTGTCGGAGAAAACTCGAATTGGGATGTTGGGCCTGCGGCCTAATATCGGGCAGTTCGGCTTTGGGCGGCGCCGGCTACGTGCCGGAGGAAACCGCTCCGAAAGACACATATCAAGCGACTCCCGATCCCGCCGGAAGGGCAACATCATTGGCCCTCAATTGAAAGGAGGCGCACCGTCGAAACTCCACCGACCCACGAACACCGGAGCCTTACGGCCCTTAGGATTTCGGCATTTACGCTCTAGGGTGGCGCCAGCTTGTTCCGAAAGCTGTTCCCCCAGAACACCTGATAAGTAACGACCGATCCGAAGGCCTTTGAAGGTTCCGGTTGGTCCTACCAACAAGCAGCCCGCCACGCTACTCTTGCGTGGCGGGCTGCTTGTTTTGTTTTGGAGGTACACAGCGGCACTCGCCTACGGTACTACCACGACTTTGCCCATTAACGTTCCCGCTTTACCAACCGTGTTCTCCTCCAAAAACTTGTGCGCCGCCGCGGTTTCACTCAACGAGAAAGTGCGTCCAATCGGCACATGCAGCTTTTTCTGGGCAAACCAGCGGTTGATGTCGTCAGCGCAGCGCCGCTGCTCGGCGGGCGTGGCGTTAAACATCGCGAAGCCAAAAAGGGAGCAATCTTTGACGTAAAATGGCCCGGCCGGAAAGATCGGCTGCGCTTGCCGCCCCGCCATGACGATCATGCGGCCGCGCTTGGCCAATAGCGGCACTGTCCGCATAAAATCAGGTTCGCGCTGCGTTTCGTACCAGACGTTGACCCCCTGGTCCTTGACAAAATCACGGATTTTGGCATCGACATTGTCGGTTTTGTAATTCAGGACCAAATCAACGCCCCAACTTTTGCAGAGGGTGGCTTTCTCCGCCGAGCCCACCGTGGTAATCACCTTGGCCCCCACAGCCTTGGCCATTTGCACGACCATCGAGCCGACGCCACCAGTTCCGCCATTGACGAACACCGTTTCACCCGCTTGCAGATTGGCACAGCGAAACAGCCCGAGATGGGCGGTGATGCCGACCAGGGCCACGGCCGCCGCTACCTGATCTGTCACGCCAGCTGGCGTGGGGTAAAGCCAATCCTCATTGACGCAAGCCAATTCAGCACATGTTCCCTGGCGGCCGAGCAAACCCTGGTTCGATCCCCAGACGCGGTCGCCCGGTTTCAGCCGTGTCACATTGGGGCCAACCGACTCGACAACACCGGCCAGGTCCGTGCCGGTGATAAACGGCTTGGGCAACGGCATGGCGATGATGCCGGCGCGAATGTAGGTGTCAATCGGATTGAGCGCCGCCGCCTTGACACGCACCAGCGCCTCGCCCGCCTGCGGCTTGGGATCGGGCAGATCGCCATAACGGATCACATCAGGAGCGCCGGGCGAATCGAGATACGCTGCTTTCATGATGACTTTGGTCCTTAAAACATATCGAGCATTTGCTCGCCGCCATGATCGGGGTTGCCGGCCAGCTTTTGACCGCGTGGGTCCACAATGAAATCAAGAGCTTCTAAAGGAATCTGACCAATGAGAATTGGACATTCGTCCGGCAATTCCGCAACATCGCAAATACAATCCCGGCCTTGAACGGTCAAGCGGACAGCGCGGTAGACCGCGAAGTTTGCCAACCCCGCTGACGTTCGAGCTTGGCGTGAACGCACGAACTGCAAGCCCAGCTGAGCCACGAATCGTTTTGGCATTCCCAAGCCCGACGCCGCGGTATCCACAAGGGCATCAGCGACCGTAACGGTCCGCACTTGTGCGGCGGGGATCTCGGTTCTATCGGCGCGATACAAATCGTCTAAATTCTCAATTTTTGCTTCTACTATTACTTTTCCCATTGACCAAAACTCCAAAT
>DASRAT010000784.1:0-6643 GCA_035638015.1 Gemmataceae bacterium
TCCGGTCGCTTACGCTCCCGGCTCGCCATCGCGTTAGCTGTTTCGGATTGCTTCCTTCATCTCTCGCACTGCTCGCTCCATGCCCACCAGCAGGGCGCGCGACACGATGCTGTGGCCGATGTTCAATTCCTCGACACCGGCAATGCGCGACACCGCCTGCACGTTCCAGTAATCCAGCCCATGTCCCATGTGGACGTGGATGCCGTGCGAGCGCAGCATTTCCGCCGTCTCCTTGAGCGCTTCCAATTCCCGCTGGCAATCCGCTGGCGTCTTCGCGTCCGAGTAGCGGGCGGTTTGAATTTCGACCGCCTTGACACCCAGTCGCCGTGCGATTTCAATTTGCCGATCATCGGGGTCGAGGAACAGCGCGACTGCGATGCCGGCCTTGGTCAACCGGTCCATCGCCGAGGCTACCGCTGCCTGGTTGGCCACCACATCAAGGCCGCCTTCGGTGGTCAGCTCCTCGCGCCGCTCCGGGACCAACGTCGCCTGATGCGGTTTCACCTCGCAAGCGATGTCCACAATCGAGCCGACGGCGGCCATTTCCAGATTGAGCCGTTGCGGCATCATGTCGCCCAGGATGCGCAGGTCGCGGTCCTGGATGTGGCGGCGGTCTTCGCGCAGGTGGATGGTGATGTTGTCGGCGCCGCCGAGAATGGCCAGCGTGGCCGCGGCAATCGGGTCAGGTTCCAAAGCGCGGCGTGCTTGCCGCACCGTGGCCACGTGGTCAATGTTTACACCAAGACGAATGCAAGATCGTTCCATGATTGAAACCTTCACGACGGGCCGCGAGTTTCCATGTAGCGGCGCGCCTCGCGGCTAAGCGCCTTGAACATCACAAACGCCAAAATCAGATCGATCAGTTTGTCGATGATCTCGCCGATCACCGGCACATGGGCGAAAGGCACCCACCATTGTGATAGAAGAATAGCCGGCAACAAAATAAACGTTAGCAGCCGCGTGGACCAGGCCACTTTGTAATTGAGGTCAATGAACATCCAAAAGATGGCGACGGCCTCGCGGCAAATGTCAATCAGCAGCCAGTGCACGCCAGTGAGTTTGGAGTTGCTGCTCGCCACGGGAATGGCCGCGCGGGCAACGCTTTCGGCCACGGCTGCCACGATGGCCGGCGTCAGGTTGGGCTGAGGCGGTGGCGTGTTGCCGTTGGCATTCTTGTGGGGGAGGCTTGATTCGGCGGCGCGCTCTGGTGGCGAGTTGTTTTCTTGCAGCGCCGCCACGGCCATCTCCAAACGATGGACGCGCTCTTCCAGGGGACTCAAAGGCTGCGCGGCAGGCCACTCGGTCGCGGGTTCAGACATGGCCAGGCCCTCTTGCCGTGACAAGGTGACACGAGAACGCCATTGACCATATCATATTGCGTTGTCAACTGTCTGCATAACCCGGCTTGGTTCAAAAAGGTGGGTTGGCCGCTGGCGCTGCTCGACGATGTGTTTGTAGTGGCCCGATTTATCGGGCCGCGGATGACCCGATAAATCGGGTCACTACAAACCGCCGGGGCCTCATTTGATTGCAACGGAAAAGTGATCCATGCCCCAAAACCCGGTTGCTTACGCAACTCGGCTCGCCAATAAAAAAGCACGGACCTAAACCGAAGGTTATTCTCGGTTTCGGTCCGCACCAATCGGGCATCCGTGCCAACAGATTACTTGACCATTTCCTTGAGTGCCTTGAGCGGCAGCGCCCGGACGACAGTCCGTTTGGGCTTGGCCTTGATCATGATCGGCTCACCGGTGAGCGGGTTGCGGCCCTGGCGGGCCTTGGTCGGCGCCTTTTCGACGCGCTTGATCTTGAGCAGGCCGGGCAGATTAAAAATGCCGGGGCCTTTCTTGCCAACCTCGTTCTTAATGAGGTTGCCAAGCTCGTCGAAAAACGTCGCCACCTCTTTGCGCTTCATGTGGGTGGCTTCCGCGAGTCGTTGATAGATCGCGGATTTCGTTGCCGGTTTCGGTCTGTCAGCCATCGTCATTCCCCCGATTTCCTTGGGTAAAAAAGGCATGTACATTGCCCACGTCTGAACGCAAATTAGGAGAGCGGAGGCCAGTTGTCAATCAAAATATCCCGAAAAATCCGGCTCTTTTTGGGAGTGCCCTGTTAATTCCAAGGTTTTTCGGTGGAAAACCGCTAAAGTATCACCGCCCAACGCGTTGATTTGCCCACAGCTATCAGGCCGCCACCACAGCGTTGGCGGTGCAGCTGCCACCTGGTTGATTAGTGAGAACGTCATGAAGGCACTGGTATACGACAAGTTTGGCGAACCTTCGCAAGTCCTGCGGCTGATGGATGTGCCGGTGCCCGAACCGGGACCAGGGCAGGTCCGCGTTCGCATGTTGGCCAGTCCCATTAATCCGTCGGACCTGCTTTCCATCCGAGGACAATACGGCAAATTGGCGCCATTGCCCGCCACGCCTGGATTCGAAGGCGTTGGCGTCATCGACGCGACCGGCTCAGGATTGCTGCGCATCATTCGCGGCTTGCGGCCCGGCCGCCGCGTCGCCGTCCTCAACGGCGGCAGTGGGTCCGGCAACTGGCAGGAGCAAGTCATCATCCCCGCTCGCCAGGCGGTGCCGGTTTCCAGCGATCTACCAGACGAGCAAGTGGCGATGTTTTTCGTCAACCCGGCAACCGCGCTCATCATGACGCGTGGTGTCCTGCGTGTGCCCGCTGGCGAATGGCTGTTGCAATCGGCTGCCGCCAGCGCCCTGGGCCGCATGGTGATTCGCCTTGGCAAGCACTTTGGTTTTCGCACAATCAATGTCGTTCGCCGGGCCGACCAGGCGGAGCAACTACGGCGCGAAGGAGCGGAGCATGTGCTGGTGTCGGCAGGCGAGCCAATTGCCGACAAGGTGCAACAACTGACCGGCGGCGGCGCCAAGTTTGCGCTGGATGCCGTGGGCGGGCCGACCGCCAAGGCACTGATCGATGCGCTGGGGCCAGGAGCGCGGATGCTGGTTTATGGCACATTGTCCGGCGAACCGATCCCGCTTGATCCGCGCTCGCTAATCGCGGGACAGAAATCCATTGCCGGCTTTTGGCTTTCGGAGTGGGCCAAGGAGCAGGGAGTCCTTGGGATGCTCAAGCTGTTTAAGCAGGTGCAGGGGCTGATGCGGGAAAAGATTCTGACGAGCGAGGTAGCGGGCACATTTGCGCTCGAAGATTACCAGAAGGCCTTGACGCAGGCGGAGACGCCGGGGCGGATGGGGAAAGTGCTGTTGCGCATTGGCAAATGAGAGGTGCGAGGCTGACAAATCCAGTCCTGGCCGTTATAATGGATTTGCTCCCCAGCTTGGTCGAAATAAGAGGTCGCTAAGTCTCCCCATGCCTGAAATGCTTTCACAAGTGATCACTGGAGTTGTTCCCCCACTTCTTGGCGAAGCCCGCATTCGTGAAGCCTATCCGTCGGTGCAAAGCAAGCCCGCTGTCGCCAGCCTGGGCCGCGCTCTGACGGGCACCATCGTGCTGGCTCCGCTGGGTTGGTTGTTGATGTCCGCCGTTTACTTCGGCAAGGTTTTGCTTGTCATTGGCCGGCGCTACACGCTGACCAATCGACGCCTCATGGTCCGCAAGGGCTGGAAATGCAGCGTCGGCCAGGAAGTTGGACTGGCTGACATCGACGATGTGCGCGTGGTGCTCGACGCCAACAGCGATTTCTTCCGCGCCGGCAATCTGGAGATTATTTCCAGGGGCCAGGTCGTGATGACGCTGCCTGGTGTTCCCGAGCCCGAGGGGTTTCGCCACGCGATTCTCAATGCCTGCAACGCCTGGGTGCCCAATCGCAACCGCGGGCCATTTCTGGCGGCCAGTGCCAAAAGCGCCTAGTTGATGGTGGGGCACGTTTTCAACTTGCCGAATGGAAATGCAAATTGGAAACTTGCCCCACGTCGCGCGGCTATTCCGCTTCTAGCTTTTTGCGCGCCTCCGCCAGCGCTTTTTTCTGAGCCTCAGAGACTTCTGGATAACGCAAATCGAGCCCTTGTAACGTCGTTGTCACAATGTCGGCGACCACGGCCCGTGTCACCCACTTGTTGTCGGCCGGCACGATGTACCAGGGAGCTTGCTTGGTGCTGGTGGCGTTCAGCGCATCCTCAAAAGCCTCCATGTACTGGTGCCAGTAGCCGCGTTCTTGGATGTCGGCAGCCGAGAATTTCCAGTTTTTTTCAGGCCGATCCAGCCGGTCCAGAAACCGGCGTTTCTGTTCTTTCTTGGAGATGTTCAAAAAGAACTTCAGAATGACGAGGCCGTTGCGGGTCAGATGCCGCTCGAAGGCGTTGATGTCCTCGTAACGCGCTTCCCAAAACGATTTGCCGCGCTTGCCGGGCGGCAGCCTTTGGGCTTCCAGTATTTCGGGATGCACCTTAACCACCAGCACCTCTTCGTAATACGAGCGGTTGAAGATGCCGATGCGGCCGCGCTCCGGCACGCAGCGGGCGTAACGCCACAGGAAATTGTGGTCCAGCTCCTCGGCCGACGGCTTCTTGAAGCTGAACACCTGACAGCCCTGCGGATTGATGCCCGACATGACGTGCTTGATGGTGCCGTCCTTGCCGGCCGCGTCCATGGCTTGAAGTACGATGAGGATGCCATAGCGATCATCCGCATAAAGCATGTCCTGCGCCTTGGCGAGGTGTTCCAGATTTTTTTCGAGACCGACCTTGGCGCGTTCCTTGATGGTGTCCTTGCCCAGCTCTTTCAATTCGTCGGTTTGCGCCCAGCCGGTGTCGTAATCCTTGAGCCGGATGCGCTTTCCAGGCGGCACGCGGAGTTGGTCGATGATGTCTTGGCGGATCATGGCTTAGAATCCGAGGCCTTTGGTGGTTAGCCGAACGCGGCCGATGCGGTGATTGACGCAGACATACATTGTCTGCCCGTCCGCATCGCCGAAGCAAAGATTGGCGGTGCGGTCGCCGGTGATGAATCGGCCCAAGAGCGTGCCGTCGGGCGCCATGACGCAGACCCCGCCCGGCCCCGTGGCGAAGATGTTGCCCTGATGATCGACTTTCATGCCGTCAATGCCGCCACCGCCACCCTTGCCGGCCAGTTTCCATTGCTTGGGGTTCACGAAAACCTTGCTCTCTCCCGTGGAACCGTCGGCGTTGACGGGAAACACGACCCACGAATTGCCATTGGTGACGTAGAGCAGCTTGGCGTCTGGGGAGAGTGCAATGCCGTTGGGGTTGAGGTTCTTGGCCACCAGCGAGACGCTTTTGTCCTTGGCGCTAATGCGATAGACGCCGTTGAAGCCGATTTCGCTTTTTTCGCCTTTGGCCATGCCGTAGGGCGGATCGGTGAAGTAAACGTCGCCGTTGGGATGGACGGTGAGGTCGTTGGGGCTGTTGAGCTTTTTGCCCATGTAATTGTCTGCCAGCACGGTTTTTTTGCCGTCTTTTTCGATGCGGGTCACGCGGCGGTCGCCGTGTTCGCAAAGCAGCAGGCGGCCCTCGGCGTCGATATTGAGGCCATTGGAGCCGGGTTCATCGCCGGCTTTGCCGCCGCGTTTTTTGGCGCCGGTGTAGCCGGAAGGCTCGAGGAATTTGGAGGTGCCTTTGCCTTCTTGCCATTTGATGACAACGTTGTTGGGAATGTCGGAGAAGAGCAGGCATTTTTCGGGCTTGAACCAGAGGGCGCCTTCGGTCCAGATGAAACCGTCGGCGATTTTCTCGAGCTGGGCATCCTTGGGCACGAGCTTGTCGAAGCGCGGATCAAGGCGTTCGACGGTGCCGATGATTTCTTTTTTGGGTTGCGGCTTGTCCTGAGCCGCCGTCGGCTGCAGCGGCAGGGCCATTGACCCCGCCAGGAGAAATACGGTGAAAACGCACAGGCTTTTCATGGGGCACTTCCTCATCGTTGCGGGCAAAGCATGGTGACTTGGCGGGCTATGCCAAGAGGCGTGCGGATTATGGTATGAGGAGTGGTGGCAATGGGCAGGTTGTTAGAAAGCCCAGTTCATCGGCGCAAGCGCAACACCACCACATCCCGGAACGGGTATTGTTCGACCACTCGCCACGGCCCGGACGGATTCAACATCGAGATTTGAGCTTCACGTTCCTCCGCATTGGGGCTGCTCAAGATCCACAAGCTGTCCACGCTGTCCGCCGATTCTGTGCCGTTGTGGTTTAGCCTCGCGGCCGGCGGGAACGACAACGGCTCTGTCGGCTGCAGGGCGAGCGTTCGGTAATAAGGGCCCAAATGCCGGCAATAATATTCTTGCTCCCAAAGAGTGCCGACTACCGGTTCGGTTGGCAAACGCCGCTCCAAGACGAAGGCCGTCGGCGTCCTGGAATCGAGACGGCCCCAGGGTTTGACCAAAACCAATGCCGTGAGGCCAGCCGGCACCAGCACTAATACGATCACGGTCACTGGCGCCAATCGGCCCCACCCAGACAGCCAATTCAATGTCGGCGGAATGCCCGCGGCGATCAAAAACAGCACGGCAGGCGCCGCGTAGACAACGACGCGCGAGGCCTCCATGGGATAACTGGACATCGACCATGCGATGCCGTTGAGGGCAATCGGCAGCAGCAGCAAGCCGACCATGTTGCGCTGGCCCCGCCGCCATAGCCAAACGCCGCCAACCACGGCCAATGGAGTTAACACATTGCCCACCGGTTCCGCGGCGTAGCGGGCC
>DASRAT010000785.1:0-5262 GCA_035638015.1 Gemmataceae bacterium
TGATTCTCGTCGGCAGGCGGTTGGCTTTGCGTATGGGGGCAATTAGTAGCCCGGCTCTTTGGCGAATTTCGAGAGAAGCGGCGTTTTCTTCAGCATCCTGGAGCGCGTCCAGAGCCGGGAGGCCTATTTCGTTTAATCGCGCCATCGCAGCTTCACGAGCTTTGAACTCACGCGCGCCTAACAGCTCAATGAGTTTTTTGATTTCGGCTTGGTTAGGCGGCTCTTTTTTTTCCGGGACTTTTTGTAGTGCAAGACTGCCGTCAGCGTCGCTCTGCGGCAACCCCGGCCTAGGAACAAATGCCATCACCCCGGCCACGCTCGCGGCGAGCACTAGCAAAAATGACACGGATTTAGAGTAATACAAGGTCTTGAGCATGACTTTTGCCACCTCTCGAACCTCAAACCCTGCCTAAAACGCACCATTTGTGGTGAGCCGACACAAATCAAATTGTGAACCAACCGCCGAACCCCGACTCCAGCAACCAACCGGGACCGACAAAAAAGGGCGAGCAAACCAAAAACCGCCTCGCCGCAAGAAAGGGCAAGGGCGTAGCATCATTCACGCCTCAGGGTACTCTGACCCTGTCGAATGTCAAGCACAATCTTCCGAGCTTCATCATTAATTCATTTTTGCTGGATGCTTGGCATCTCGTTATGGCGCGGGTCGGGTAGCCTGTTATGCAAGGGACGCAGTTTGGAACGGCGGTTGTTGCAAAATGATGCGCTTGGTGGGAGAAGGCGTTGACGGACCTTGTCGTGTAGATGTTGCACCCCTTGCGCCCCTTGCACCTCTTGGCGAAAACAAGGCGAGCGTTTCCACAAAGCCGGGCATTATACGCTTGGTTTGGAACGACAAACGACAAGATATGCAGTTTTTCCCCAAGAACGCCAAAGGCCGACTCGTGTCAAGTTGGCGGCCTTGGCGGTCTTTGGAAATACACGGCTCACGGCCAGCACTCGTCGGGCACATAGACGTTAAAAGCCCAGGTCCTCAGCCGGCCAGGGCTGTGCGTCCAGTTGTTCTTGGCCAGCCATTCTTCATACCTGTCCAGCAGCCGTTCGTGGCAGGCCGCCTGACCGAAGGGGCTGTGACCATAGTAGAGGCTCAGTTGCCGACGGGCTTGGTCCAGGGTGCCGTCGGAGCGAAGCAAGACGGCCAATGCCGATGCCAGACCGGAACGGTCGCCGCCGCTGTTGCAGTGGACCAGCACCGGGCCGGGAGCGTCGGCCAACGTTTCCACCAGGATGCGGAACGGCTCCACCGGCGGCGGCTGTGTGGCCCACAAGCCGGCATCCACGACGCGCACTCCCATCGCACGCCCCGCATCATGCTCATCGTAATACCACTGTTCGGTGTTGTCGCCACGGAGATTGATGACGGTGCGGATGTGGTAGACGCTGCAAATCCGCCGCAGTTCATCGCCAGACGGCTGGCCGCAGCGGTAAACGGCGCCGGGCACGACCGTGTGAAAATTGCCGCCAAAGGTGATGTACCAGACGTGAATTAAAAGAGGCAGAGTCAAACACCAAAACACGGCCGCCAGCAGTTGAAATTGCCAGCGCCACCCTCGCACCCAGCGGAATGTGGCTGGGCCTACGCTCGCCAGCCGCTTCAACCAAACGCCCATGGCGTCCACTCATTGGTACGGAATTCCGTTACGCTCTGCCGTACATCATCGGTTGACGGGGCAGCGTGAGTGGAGGCGCGTTTGAGAACTTTACCGAATCTTAAAAATAATTAACAGTATGCCATCACATTGGATAGCGGGGGCGGATTATGTAAATGGCAGTGAGGAGTGGGCAAGAGGATGCATTAGTATTGGCGGTTTTTCGTGAGGTCGGCCTGCGTGCCGAATCCTTTATAACCGCGGCCAACGTAGATCACCCATTCTGCCATTGGTTGGCCGGTCTCGGTGTGGGTGACAAGGCGATGTGTCTCGACACTGGCAAACACTGGATCCAGTTGCAGTGGCGACGAACTCACCACGACCAAAGTTCGCCCCATAAACTGCTCGACATCCCAAATGGGGTTTGGCCGCCAGAAGTCGTACTGGCTGCGGCGATCGCCGAAAGCTAGACCCACGGAATAAACGGCGGGATGGTCGGCGCAGTAAAAGCCGATGAGGCCCGGCATACTCCAGCCGGTGCCAACCAAGATCGGATCTTCGTTGCCATCGCGCAGCTTGCTGCGAATTTGATCGATGCCGCCGGCCAATTCATGCCAGCCGCGCAAGCGCATGGTGGGATCAATGCGCCGCAGCGGAAACGGCTGTTCCGCAGTCGCAGGCCCGGCAAAAGGCTCCAGGATCGGATGTGTCCACGCCGAAAAGTGCACGAACAAAACCAACAACACCCCAACGACGCATGCCGTCGTCAAACCACCCATGGCAATACGGCGATACCAGCCCGTCGCCCGGTGGAACTCATCCACCATCCAGTACATCCCCAGCACAATGCCCGAAACGTAGGCGGTCACCGGCCAGTTCGGTTGGCCGCCGCCGGTCTTGAAAGCGAACATGAAAAACACGCCAAACATCGGCGCCGACATCCACCACAGGTAATGCAAGGGCGGCGGCGATGCCTTCCACGGCGCGTGGGCCAGCATGGCTCGGGCCCAGACAATGAACCAAAATACCAGCCACAGACCGCATTGCACGCCGACGTAAATCAGAGGCCCCAGCCAGTAAATCCGCTGCTCCTCTTGTCGCAATCCTGCCAGGCCGCTGACATGGTGGAAGGTGACCCAATCGTTTTGCGCGTTCCAGATCAGGATCGGCAGGCCGCTCAAACTGCCCAGGGCGCACATCAACCAGAAACCGCGCGACCACAACATGGCCCGGTGCTCGCGTGAAAACAGCAAAAAGCACGCCAGCGACGGCAACCAAACCACCATCGTGTATTTGAAAAGAATGCCCAGACAGACAAGCAAACCCGCCCCGATCCACGCCAAGGTTGACCGCACAAACACGGCCCGATACGCCAGCACCAGCGCCCAGCCCCAGCAACAACAATAAGGCGAGTCAATCGTCATCAGCGACGACCCGGCCGAGATCATCGGCGTCGTCAACGCCATGGCGACCACCAACAGGGCCAGCCGAGGCCGGCCGCTGACTTGAACGGTCAACACATACATGCTCACCAGCAGCAGGCTGCCGCACACGATAGCGGGCAGACGCACGGCCAGCATTTCGTTGCCCGTGAGTTGCACCGACAGGCTGCCAAACAGCTCGCAACTGAGCCGGATCAGCCAGGCGATGCCGCCGCCTTTGCTGTAATAGCTCCAGTCCAGATGGTCGCCGCGGGACCAATCCCAGTAATGGGCTTCGTCCGGCGCCAGATCGAGCGGGCAATTGCACGCGAAATAGATGAGCCGCAAGAGGGCCGAGCCGACGATCAGCACCGCGGCAAGCCGGTGACAATTGCGTTCAGAAAGCGCACCATCCATTGCCGCATGCTCCTGCCTTGAGATTTCCGAGCCACGGTTTTAGACCGTATCGGCGTTGGTGTCAAGGCGTTAGACTGGCGCGGCATGTTGGGCGGGGTAAGATGGCCAAATCCGGCAAACGCGTGCAGTCCCCGATGGCGTCCAGTGGACTCATCACACGCGCCGCCGCCTTTTCCATCACGTGCGTGTAAATCATCGTCGTCCGTTTGTAGTGACCCGATTTATCGGGTCTTCATGGCCCGATAAATCGGGCCACTACAAACAAATGATCGGCCAGCGCACATCATTATGTCCCAGCAACTCCTGCACCGTCCGAATGTCCTGCCCGCTTTCCAGCAAATGGGTGGCGAAACTATGTCGCAGCGTGCGGTGCGATACGAGAAATGTTTGACGCGAGCCTTGTGCCGAACTTGGTCCACGAGTTTCATGGCGTTGAGCCTCCTTGAGTCGAGTTAGCCCGGCAAAACGCGCGCTATTCGGCTCAAGCAGAAGCTGCGCGCAAACCGAGCTTCGGCAGTCTAATCGCAATAGTGTACAAAGGTATAAAGCCTAACGTCAAGCGAAAAATGGAAATGCGTTGACCTACGAGGATGGCCTGTTATTATTCGAGTGATAGGTAATGAATCAATGGTTATGCCTCAAAGACCTTCTCTCTTTGTGCCTGAAAGATGGCGCTGGATACGTTCGGGAGGTGACCGATGGGATGGTTCGACTGGCTATCCCGTCGTCGACCCAGGCCGGACTTTGAGCGACTGATCGCTCTTTGCGACATTGACGCCAATAGCCAGCCCCGGCTGCAAGTACCCAAAGAATGGCTGCGTCGCAGGATTTCAGTTGCGTCGGTAGTAGCAAGTTTTGAACGAGAGCGCCCCGTCGCACGTTGGTTGGGGGAATGGCAACGCCTCGTTGGTGACATGCAACCAACCGATGAGCTGTGGGAGTTTAGCAGTCCGCAAGACTCGTGGGACGCCTTGGCGGGAAGGGCGGGCTATGTCGTAGTTCGTGACGGTGGAGTAGTAAACAGCATCGTTACTTTAGAGAGTTGAGTAGCTCACGCTTGGTGGGGCATAACAAGTCGCTGCACGCCGACGGCGGCCGCATGACGGCTTCTCGAATTCAACGTCTCACCAGCGGCCGCCGCGGGTGAGCTTGTCGTTCGGCGGCTAGGAGGCGCTTTGGACTGCGATGTTCACGGTTCGAATGGCTCCGCAAGTCTGTTTGGGCTTTGACTCTGCCGTTGCCAGAGCTGCGACCGCCCGCCAAGTGATCGACTTTGCTGCCGCACTCGCCCCCAGCGGCTTCGGCGTGTTGGAGTCGAATTGGTTCGAGCGGGACGGGCGGTATGTGGTCGAGTTGTACGACTGGATCGACTGCTGGTTCACAGGACCGCTGCCTGTATTGGCAGTGGTCACTGCTCCTGCAGATTTCACTCCACCAGCATAAAGGCGCCGCCGTTGCGGAAAAGGGGACAGCGTAGATTTCAGGCCGAACAAGCTGCTGCAAAATGACCGGGCCGGCATTGCGGCATTACCCGCTTTTAATTCTCTATCGCTGGCCCGGCATTTGAGCAAGACGTTCGGCCCTGCGAGACAAAGCCATGGGAGCTGATGAAGAGCTTGTGGCCCAGTGCCGTAAGTATCGCAAAAACTGTGAGACAGGGTTGATAACTCCTGCCGAGTTCGTCAGCGCCCTGTTCGACCAATTTGCAATTGACAAGACCGGGTTGACCAGGCTGGCCCCGGATATACTTGTGGTCGTACCGCAAGTGGCCGCCAAACTGTTCGCGCAACGAGTGGGGGAGGTGTTGGAGGCCGGTT
>DASRAT010000786.1:0-2873 GCA_035638015.1 Gemmataceae bacterium
TGAGTTCCGTCCCTTGCGCACAAGAGAAGCAATCTAGCAACCGTGCCGGGGCGCGTCAATGCGTGGCTGGGCCTGCGAAACCTGCTGCCCTTGGTGCCCAAGGCCAGCGGCCGGACCTTGGTCGTTGGTTCCAATCCTGCATCCACCATGTCGGCATCTCAGCGGCTTTGATCGGCCGAGGCGGCCTTTCCAAGCGTGTCTTTGTGGCTGGTTAGTCGCAAAAGTACCCTGAAACTGTGGTCGAATTCACCCTGTTAGGCATCGCTTCCCCTGGACAGGCGACAATCGTATCCCCTTTTATATCTGCTATTTGAAGGATTGAGCTTGACGTCGGTGCTGGATTTCGAGTACTAGAGCACTAGTCCTACTGAGCCTCGGACCACATAGGACCCACAAACGTGACTCCTGGTCTATTGGCCAGTGTCCGGCCCGACACTAGTCTAGCCATGCGCGCACTCTTCGCGAAACAGCGTCGGCATGCATTCGAGGGCGCGGCCAGACGGGCACGAATTCCGACGATTTTTGGCAGGTCCGCTGAACCTGCCGGGACACGTTTTTGAGATCACCTTTTCCGGCTTCGATAAGAAGGGATGGAACCCAAAACATTATGCGTTTGCGAAGACTCCTGGCCCTGGCATTCGCTTTCATTGCTCCCCTCGCAGCTCGCGCGCAAAACATCTCCACGGTGGCCGGAGGCGGCCCCATCAATCTCGATCCTACCGTATCTAGCGTTGGCGCCCCGGTAGCGGTTCGCCAAGACTCCATCGGCAACACCTACATTCTAGATAACTCCGCGAATCGCATTTACAAGATCGCGGCCACCGGCCAGCCCAACGCTGGCAAGTTGACGGTGTTCGCCGGCAACGGTAGGGACGGCTACAACGGTAACGGCGGCTTGGCCGTCGACGCGGAATTCAGTGGACCAGTGGGCATGTGCATCGATGCTCACGACAACGTCTGGGTCGCCGACTCGGACAACGGCTTGATGCGCAAGATCCTGGTGAGCTTGACGGGTGCTAACCCTGGCGAACAGCTCGGGCACGTCTACGACATCGTTGGTGTCCAGACCCCAACAGACTTCTTGTTTGGCGGCGACGGCGGCCCGATGGCCAGCGCCAACCTTCATTTTCCAGATGGCTGCGGATTTGATACTCGCGGCAATTTGTACATCGCAGATCGTGGCAACAACGCCATCCGTATCGCTATCACCGGCACGCCCTTCGGCTCCTTCGCCGCCGGAAACATTTACAGCTTTGTGAGCGCGGGTGATGGTGTGGGAACTACTCCGCCTTCCGCCGGCGTTGCCGCCGACGGCACCAATGCCGCCAGCGCCGCGCTGAACGGCCCTTACGATGTCTTCGTCGATGCCAACAACAACGTTTTCATCGGCCTGGTTGGCAATCCCGCTCCTGATCCTCCCGCGATCCCGCCACCCACGGCCAATCTTGTTCGTGTCATCTGGGCCGCTGACCACGGCACCCAACTCGCCGGGAAAATCTACACCGTTGCCGGCGCCGTCTCTGGTGGTGACACTACCGGTGCCGTCGTCGCTGCGACCAGTGCTGCCCTCAGCGCCGCCCAAGGCATGTCCGTTGATTCCAACGGCAATCTGATCTTCTGTGATCCGGGCAACAACGTGGTTCGTGAAGTTCCCGGCTCTGTGGCGCCTCCCGCCGGGATGACCCCTGGAAATATCTATATCATTGCCGGAAATTTCGGCCTGCACGGCTACGCTGGTGACGGCAATCCCGCAACCGATCCCGCGGTACGACTGTCCAATCCTGTCGGCACGTTCTTGAAGGCTAACGGAGACCTGTTGATCGCGGATTCCAGCGGCACGTCCATCCGCCTCGTAGATCACGCTACTGCAGACATCAGCACATTTGCCGGCAATGGACACGTGTCCTTTGGCGGCGACGGCGGACTGGCGGTTGACGCCCAAATAAACGCCCCCGCCGGACTTGCCACCTTCTCCACTTTCGACCTGGTGATCGCCGATTTCAAAAACAAGCTTCTTCGCGGCGTGAAAGCATCGGACAGCACCATCCTGACCATCACCGGCCAGCCCGAATTTGAAGGCTACTTCGGCAACGGAATTTCTGCCACGGGCGCGACGATCAAGGACAACGCGGTCATCAACACCAACAACGTTTGGCTCGACGCCGCAGGCAACGGCTACCTGGCCGACACCGACAACTGCGTGGTGCGCAAGATCGACACGAACGCCATCATTACCACCATTGCCGGTACGCTTCCCTTGGTTCCCGATCCCGTCAACGCGCCCTTTTTCAGCGTTCCGCAATGCGGTTTTGCCGGTGCAGGCGGTCCCGCCCTTAGCGCCAAGCTGGGCAAAATCACCGGCGTCGCCGCCGATTCTGCCGGCAACGTGTACTTTGCCGACTCCACGAACAACGTGATCTGGGTGCTCTGGAAGACCACCACAACCACACCTGCGCGCACCGGTGGCAACGTCTATATCGTTTCCACGGGCACCACGTTGAATTCGCCGACCGGCATGTTCGTCGACAGCTACGACAACGTTTACTTCGCCGACACCAATCGCCAGGTAATCCGCCAGATCTCTGCTGCTACCGGCACTCTCACAGTCTTCGCCGGTACCGACGGGTCGGCCGGCTTCAGCCCGGATGGCACCGCGGCCACCTCCGCCCAACTCAAAAATCCCTTCGGCGTTTTCGTCGACGGAGCCGGTAATGTGTTCATCTCCGATACCGGCAACAACGTCATTCGCGAGGTTCCTTTCGCTGATGGCGGGGGAATGACTAAGGGCTCGATCTACACCGTCGTCGGCACCGGCACCGCGGGCTTCAACGGTGACGGCATCCCGGCCACGACCGCCCAAATCAGCGCGCCTC
>DASRAT010000787.1:0-6596 GCA_035638015.1 Gemmataceae bacterium
CGTGTAAGCCAATGGCGCAGCGAAGGGAGCGGAATAGACCAGGCTTTCGAGCGTCAAATCGTGGAAGAATTGACTTTTCAAATGCAGCACTGTGCCCGCAACGCCGATGCCGACCGCACTCCAGCCGACGAGATGCCCCAGCACGCGGCCAACGAGATTGAGCGAAAACAACTCTCGCGCAACAATCCCGATCAACAGCGCCACCGGCGCCGTCAGCGAAAAAATGAGCGGCACATATTCCTCGGGCCGGCGGAAATTGTTGTAGCTGTGGGCCAGATAAATATCCGGCGCCAGTCCAGCCAGGTTGACGAAGAGAAAAACGTCGAGCCAAAACCGTGGGCTGCGGATGATGTTACTTGCCATGCATCCTCCGCAAATCCTTGGCCATGTGATCAAGTTCGACCGTGTGCTTGAGCATGGGGTAGTTGCCGTGCCATTGCACAAAATCCGCCCCGCCCATGAAGGCGCCATGCCGCGCGGTGCGGGCGTAGTAATGCCACAGGTCGAAATAGATGAAGTCAATCGGCGTGGCAAACGGTTTCTTGCCGATAATCTCGTCTTTACGCAACCCATCCATGATCGACTTGGCGGCAGCGACTTTTTCATTGCTCGTCGCCACCACTGCCTCGGCAGCTGTGTAAAGGTTGTCAATGGTCCCGGCAGTGTGGCAATTGCGGCACATATCCTTCATTGCCGCCTGGCCGCGGGCGTAATTCGGTCGCTTGTTGGCGTTCTCGGCGAAGAGGTTGTACGACAGCCGGTCCGAAGGATCGTGTGTCACCGCCATGCCGTTAAGCCCGCTCATGTGGCAGGTGGCGCAGGTTGGAATGAACATGTCGCGCGTGGTCAGCGCTTTGGGTGACACATCCATCTTCAGCAAATGCCGCTGCGCCTCAAACAACACTCCATGCTTCGACTCGGTGTAAATCTCCAGCTGCGAGTGATCCGGCCCCATGTGACATTGGCCGCAGGTAGTTGGCAAGCGTGCCACCTTGACGGAGGAAGTGTGTCGTGTGTGGCAAGCTGTGCATGTGCCGATGGTGCCGTCGCTGTTGGGCTTGCCGATGCTGTGACAGCTCACACAACCGCTCTTGGTGGCCGCCGGCCCTTCGAGCTGCGTCAGTGGATGAGGCGGGCGCTTGCATGAGCCCGGATGAAATTGCTCGCTGAATGCGACTTGCTCCGCTGTGAAGTCCGCATCGCCGGCGACGGATGCCCAGGCCGGGGCCGCATGCCGGCTCCGCAAGAATTGCTGATAAATCGGCTCATGGCAAGATCGGCAATTCGCCGCCGTCACCTTCTGGCTGATCGTGTAACCGTGATGGTCCTTGCCAGATTGTTTCTCCGCCGGTTGATGGCATTGCAAACAATTCACTTTCATCTCGGCGTGTTTGCTCAGTTCGTATTCATGGACGACGGAGAACTGCATGTTGGAATGGCATTGAGCGCAGCCGCCGGAAGCTTTCACCAGGGCGGCAGTGGGCTGGTCTACAACCTCGCGTGGCCGATAAGAATTGATGACAAAGGCCGCGATGATCAAACCGCCCGCCAGAACGAGGGCGATAAAGACAGGACGAAATGACATAGAGAGTCCCTTCTTTTGTTGTTGCAATTGTTTTTACGTCATCTTTTCAAAACCACCAACGTCACCTCCGGCCTGCAATTGATGCGCAGCGGTACTTCGCCCGCAAGGCCGCGACTCACATGCATCACCGTCGGCCCTTCTCGAAACGTGCCACAATCGTAACGCCGACTGTACTTGCTGGGTACAAAAATCGACCCAAAAAACGGCATCCGTATTTGGCCGCCATGCACGTGCCCCGCCAACACGAGATCAATGCGATTTTGCCTGGCCCAATCGATATTGTCCGGCGTGTGACTCAGGCACAATCGAAAGCCCTCGGCGGGCAGCCCGCTCAAATCCGGCGCCGCAAACCACGGCCCTTCGTGATCGATCACTATCATGCGCTGGCCGCGCACGTCCAGCGTTTCCCAACCGCCTTCCAAGACGCGCATGCCGATTCGCCGTAAGCGCCGCCGCACCAAAGCGGGGTCGCGCCAGGCATCGTGATTTCCCAAAATTGCAAAGGCGCCGATTTTCCAATGCAACCGGCCCAGCACCGGCACGATCCAGCGATGATGCCGGTCAGTGTCCACAAAGTCGCCAGTCACCGCCACCATGTCCGGCTCCCAGGAATTGCAACGTTCAACAACCCGGTGATAAAACGCCCGATCCGGCGTGCCGCAAAAGTGCAGATCGCTGAGATGCAGTATTTTCAATCCGTCCCACTCCGCCGGAATCTGCGGCAAAAGCAGGACACGCTCGGAGAAATCAACCTGAAAGCACTGATTGAACGGCAAACGGGCCAGGTGCCGTCGTTTGCTGAGGCCCAGCGGTCTGAAGCCGAGTTCCTTGGCCACATCGACCATCTGCGTGTGATTGCTCAGCAAAACCGCCGGGTTACGAATCCACCAATTATAGGCCGTCGTCAGCGGAAACATGACAAACGCGGCCAGCCAGCAAATCACCAGATACGTCACCGCCGGCGGATAGCCGTCGGCAAAGACGCGCCAGGCGCGGAAATCATAAGTGATCAGCAACCAGGCGAAATAGCCGCAGCCCGCGAGGATCAGCACCGCATAGACCTTGCGCAGCGGCTTCATGATCTTTTTTGGAAACGGGCAACCATAAAGCCAGTTCATCGTGAACACCATCACGACCGTGTGGCCAAAGCAAGCGCCGAACAAGAGAAACAGCTGAAAAAGCACGTAGAACTTCCGACTCGTTGATGAAGGGCACCCAATCGTAGTGGTCAAGGTATGAGTTCTTTGTATCAACAATCGTTGCGCCCACCTGCAAAAATCGTTGCACGGGAAGTGGATTGGCTGTAGACTCATTCCCAGATCGCGAATCCGAGGCGCCCGAGTCACACTTCAGGAGGTGGTCTGGCATGTCTCTTTCATCTCATTGCGATTTCTGTCAACGGCTTCCCGTCACTCACAAACGCAAGGCAGGCCAAGCGGCGAAATGCCCGGCTTGCATGGGGGAGCTTGTTGTCGCCTGGCGGACGGGAGAGAGGTATCGACTGGTGAATGCCGAGCAGCGCCGCAGAGATAGTCGGCAAGCGCTGGCATTGCTAGGCGCTGTAGCCGCTGTTCTCCTCGTGTGTGTGGGAATGGCGCTATGGTCCTTTGATCCTGCAAAACCGCCCGAGCGGCCGGGTGAACTGGCCGCGAACGTTGAGTCTCAACCTAACCAGTCCGTGGCGAATGGGCGGACTGTCACCGAACAACCACAAGAACCGATTGCGGCGCCGAAGCAATTGGGCATTCCTGATGAAGACCCTCATGCGATTGCCAGAGTCAAATCGGACCCGTCCGACTCTGAGCCATTGGCCAAGACCAAAACCGGCCCCTCGGGCCAGGAGTCCGCTTCCGCTCGCAACGACCAACGCGAGATACCTTTCCTGGCGAAAAATGCCGCCGGCTCGCTAAATAAGCGCTCTGAAAAAGCACTGCTCGAACAACTCCTAACTTCGGTACCCGAGCTGACGTTAGAGGAAGCTGGCGCCCCAACTCCCAAAGACGCAAAGGCAGCTCATCAGCAGATTCAAAAGCAAATAGGCAAAATTGCCGAAATGATCAAAGCCGATCCCGATGCCTTTGTAAAACATCTGGCGGAAAAAAGACCCGATTTGGCGGGCTTGAACTGGCGGCGTGGCAAGGATTGCCAGCTGGAAAACCAGCAGACCGAAGCCTTGCAAAAGTCATCGCGGGCCATTCGAGCCGCCTTGGACCCCAACTTCACTTTATCCAGATCGCGGAGCAGCACGCCCAAAGCTCCCAAAATCGCTGAAGATGATTGCGAAGTTGTTGAAGAGTTTTGGAGAAACCTTCATCAAGCGGCAATGGCTATCAAATTGTATGAACCGGAGGTTCACACTCTGCACCAACTCCTGATGACGGAAAATGGCATACACCGCTTGGCTCTTGTTGACCGTATGACCGCGACTTGGAACACGGATGCTGTGGTAATTCTGGCTCAGCGCGCGGTATTTGACACCGATCCGGCTGTGCGAAATTTGGCCGTTGCGGGGTTGTCGAAACGGGAAGCCAAAGTTTATCTGCCAATTCTTCTGGCGGCGTTTCGTCATCCCTGGCCGCCTGCTGCGGAACACGCGGCGGAAGCCCTTGTTGCCCTGAAAACAATGGATGCATTACCCCAACTCGCGGATTTGCTGAGTCAACCCGATCCCAGCAAACCGGTTATCCAATCCGTCGATGGCAAACGGATCCCGATGGTTCGCGAGCTTGTTCGCGTCAACCATTTCCGAAACTGCCTCCTGTGCCATGCACCTTCCACGTCTGAGAAGGACGTTGTTGCGGCGCCCATCCCCACGCCCGGAGCACCGATTCCCACCAGCGCGGCAGTTTACTATGGCTCGTCACTCGACAGTATCCCGCGGAGCAAGGACGCCAACATGGTGAGGGCCGACATAACCTACCTCAAACAAGATTTCTCCGTGATGCAGCCCGTAAAGGATCACGGCGTCTGGCCAGCCCAGCAGCGTTTTGACTACCTGGTGCGCACGCGTCCACTTACCGCCGCCGAGAATGCCGCCTTGAAACGTCAACGGCGCTCGGGTAAGGAGCAACCGTTGTCTGAGCACAAGCAGGCGATCCTGTATGCGCTCCGCGAACTGACGGGCCAGGATGCTGGCATGTCGGCTGAGGAATGGCGGAAGGTGGTTAGCGCAATGAAAAAGGGATGATGTAAACTCTTGTGGCCAAGCGCGAAACAGCAAGCGGAGTCAGAAATGCGCGGTAGATATCAGTTGATGTCAAATAACTTGGCTAGCCGCTCCTGCACTCGTTTAACCACCCGCCGCACCGTCCGCTCCGAGCAACCCAGCTGTGTGGCCACCTCCTCGTGCGTAAACTCCTGCAACTTGAGATCGACAATCGCACGTTCTTCGTCGTCGAGCGTAGACAATAACTGTTGAAACTGATCCGCAAACTCGGCTGCTTCCGCCGGTGTCGGGTTTGAATCGGCGAAGGGAAACTCCGACACGCTGCCGTCGGTGACTTTTTGCATATTGGCTTCTTGATCGAGTCCGCGTTTCTTGCGGAGGTGGAAACGGGCTTGCTCGCGAATCTTGGTGAGCGTAATAGCACAAAGCAGACGCCATAAACCGGCACTGTCTTCGAGTTGAAACTCACCGCCCTGGGCGCGGCGCAGAAATGTGCGGCAAGCGGATTGGACGACATCTTCGGGACCGACGCGGCGGCGCAGGCCTCCGGGCAAATGCTTTTTGGCCACCTGCTCCAACAGGCCGCCGTATTGATCCCAGAATGCCTGGGCGGCAAGTTGATCGCCTTCGCGCAGCCCGCGGATGAGTTGTTGCCAGCGGTCTTCATCTTCGGCCATGACCTATGGTCCTCGTGCGAGTCGTGGCTTGCGGTTTACTTTTTTCCCACGGCTTCCGTGATCCCCGGCATGATCTCCTCCGCATGTTCAAGAGCGGCCTGTGCGTCATCAACTCGACCCAGCGCAGCCAGGGCTCGCGCTCTGCCTAAGTAGCCTTCCAGGCGTTGCCAGTCCGTCTTCGCAATCCCAGTTAAAATCTTGTCATAGTTGTCCAGCGCGTCCTGGTGGCGATCCAAGAGTTCCAGGGCACGTCCTCGGCCGGCGCTGGCCAGGAACAGCATTGGCAACTTATCCAGGGCGGCGTCAAAATCGCTCAGGGCTTCCTTCAACTGGCCACGACGCAGCATGACGGCGCCGCGCACCGCCAAGGCCCGGGGCTGTTTGGGATTGGCTTTCAGCACCTTGAGTGCGACATCCAGGGCATTTTGTTCATTGGCCAGAACCCACCATGCCTGGGCAATGATCGCCTCGGCATCCATGCCAAGCCTGTTAGCCAGGCGGTCTTCCAGAAACTTCTTTACTCCCTCGGCGAGGGTGGAATTTCTTTCCAGCGACCTGCCGTCCAGCGACTTCAGGGGCGCTTCCAGCTCCACGGCTTGAGCGCAGTGAGCCACCATTTCTGGGCCCTTTCCCAAAAACTCATTGGCCCGGGCGTGAATCCAGTGAATGGTGGGATCATCGGGACTCAGGTGCAACGCTTGCCGTAGATCTTCGGAGCCGTGGTGCTGCAGCGCCCGCCGCCACAGATCGTCCCTGATCTCGGACCACAAACGAATGCGCAGCAATCCCCGTTCACCGTAGCCAAAGGAAAACTGCGGCCGAATTTCAATGCATTTGCTGAAGGCCATTTCGGCCGCGTGCCACTGGGGCGGGTCGGTTTCCAGGTAACTCCAGCCCAGCCAGAAATGCGACCAGTAGTGGTCCGGCTCCAGCTTGGTTGCCTGGCGCAACATCGCGTCAGCCGTTTCCCTCGGCTTAACCAGATCGAGGCCACCATAATCCCCCAGAGCGGTTTTGAGATAAGTCGACAAGGTGTCGAGCTTCACTCCCAGCTTCATGAAGGCCTCTGTACGCACTGCAATCCAAAAGTGCAGCATGCCCATGGCATAGCAATCATAACCGTTGAACGGTTCGCCCTTGGGCTGGGCGGCCAGGTCGGAATTGTCCA
>DASRAT010000788.1:0-4420 GCA_035638015.1 Gemmataceae bacterium
AACCTGGATGTCATGGCCGTTGCCGTTGGGCGTGTCCCAGACGACGGTGCCGTCCATTTTCATCTTGAGGAGTTTTTTGACGTTGTGGTCGGCGACGTAGAGGTAATCTTCGGCGAGCAGCGGCGCCTGCAGAATAAAAAGCACGAACAATGCCAACGTGTACTTACGCATGAAAAGCATTCTCCAGGGAGGTGGGTGTGAACCTGACGCGCACAAACTAAATTAGCTGGTAGGTTGTTGACTGGCCAGAGAGCGACTATCCGTCTGGATTAAACATGTCACCCAGAATGTCTGGCGGCACCGGCCCATACGCGCGTGGCTCCATCGTCCACCCTGCTCTGCCCTGCGACAAACTTCGCACCTTGTCCGAATAGTCGAACATCAGCCGCAAAGGCACGAGTGCAGTGATGATCCGCAACTTGCCGCGAGCGAGCACCTCCGTGATCTCGGCCCGGCGGACGTTGAGGTCGGCAGTGATGGGGCCAAGATACTCCTCAGGGATCGTCACCTCTACATGCATCACTGGCTCCAGCAGCGTCATGTTATTGCGCAGTGCCTTGTGAACGGCGTCCGCGGCGGCGGCGGTAAAGGCGGTCTCATTGGACAGTCCTTCTTGCATTTGTGCCGAAAGCATCGTCGCTTTGACATCGATGACGGGATAGCCCAGTTCGCCGGAAGACAAAGCCCCGCGAATGCCTTGTTCCGCGGCGGTCATCAGCTCATAGGGCAGCGCCTCGGGCGGAATGCGGTTCTCCACTACGATAGCCTGATCGCTTTTTTGCGACTCAAACTGGACCGTCAATTTGGCGAAAAGTCCCGCCGAGGTGACAGCCAGACCAAGTCCAACCGGGCTTCCTCCGCGCCTAACACATTCGCCTTCGACCTTGATCGGCTTTCGCAGTGTCTCCCGGTAACTGACCAGCGGCTTGCCGACGCGGATCTTGAGGCGGTCGTCCCGCTCCATGCGGTGCTGTTTGACTTCCAGGTGCAGCAAGCCCATGCCGTTCATCAGCGTCTGGCCGGTGTCGGCATCGACGCGCCAGGTGAACGTGGGATCTTCGCGCTTGAGGCGATTGAGCACATCCACCAACTTGTCCTTGTCGGCCGAGGATTCCGGCTCAATGGAGCGGCTGACCACGGCCTCGGCGAAGGTGATTTGCTCCAACACAATGGGATGCTGCTGATCGCAAAGGGTGTCGCCGGTGATCGAATCGCGTGGGCCGATAATGGCGACTATGTCGCCGGCGTGCGTGGTCGGCAACTCATCGCGATCTTTCGGATCGGCGTGAATGTGATACATTTTGCTGGCAAATTCCTTGATGTCGCGGCCCGGATTGAGGACGCGGCTATTGGCCTTGAGCGTGCCAGAGTACACGCGAACGTAATACAGGTCGGCGTGCTTGTCCGTGATGATCTTGAACACCAACCCGCAGAACGGCTCCTTGGGATCGGGTTTGCGTTTTTCTTTCTTTTCCTTGTTGCGTGGATTGGTTCCTTCCACGGGCGGCCGATCCAGCGGGTTGGGCAAATAAAAGCAGACGGCGTCCATGAGCGGCTGGATGCCGATGTGCTCGCGGCCGGAACCACACAGAACCGGATGAATCTGCCGGGCAATGGTCTGCTGCCGAATGACTTGACGGATCGTTTCGACGGGAATTTCGCGGCCTTCCAGGTAGGCGCTGGTGATCTTGTCGCTGTCGTCGTGACGGGTCAGGACTTCAAAAAGGTGTTCGCGCCAACCCTGCACTTCGTCTTGCAGATCTTCTGGGATGGCATCCAGGCGAAACTTTTTGCCCGTGGCAGCCGCGTCATAATAGATCGCCTTCATCTCCAGCAGGTCGATCACGCCGGCAAACGGCATGTTGCTATCTTTAATCGATCCGGCGCCGATGGGCATGTTCAGCGGCACCGGCGTGCCTTCCAAACGCTCGCGAACTTCCTCGACCGCATTGGCGAAATTGGCGCCGACCACGTCCATCTTGTTGATGAACACCAACCGCGGCACGTGATACTTGTCCGCCTGTCGCCACACTGTTTCCGATTGGGCCTCGACGCCTTTTTGAGCATCAAACACTACCACGGCGCCGTCCAGCACGCGCAAGGAGCGCTCCACTTCAGCTGTGAAGTCGACGTGGCCCGGCGTGTCAATGAGATTGACGGTGCAATCACGCCACATGAACGGGATGCAGGCGCTGTAGATCGTGATACCGCGTTCTTGTTCTTCCTGGTCGTAGTCGGTCTCGGTCGTGCCTTCATCGACGCCGCCGAGTTTGTGCTTGGCCCCGGCATAGTACAGGACATGCTCGGTGGTCGTCGTCTTGCCGGCGTCGATGTGGGCAATGATGCCGATGTTGCGGATGGTTGTAAGGTCGGGGTTCGGCATGACTGCGCTTTCCAAGAGCTAACCACTAAGGGCAGAGAGAAACAACGGCTCTGTCTATTATGGCAGCACCGGTTGTTTCTGTCCGCCCTCGGTTTTCGCCCTGCCCTCGCGAGGACATGGAATCGAGCGTTGATTAATACCTGAGCCCGCAGCGCAAGCAAGGAATTGGCTCGATTCCTTGCTTGCGCTGCGGGCTCAATTACCACAATGCAAACCGTATCACGCGGCGGCCCGCATGGGCGTTTGCTTCTCATCAAACACCTGCTTGAGCAGCCGGCGATATTCACTCTGCATGGCGGCATGGGCGCCCGGTTGCACCTTGGTGACGGCCCGGATGGTCATGTCGGAATTGTTCCATTCGATCAGGCCGTGAATCTCGGTGTCGGCCAGCACTTGGCGATGTTCCTTGCGCAATCGCCGGCCTGCTTCTTTCATGGCCTTGAATTGGGTTTCCAGGTCGCTGCCCGACGGCATTTTCACGTCCACCACGGCGTTCACGTAGCCCTTGGAGTAGCTGACCACACCCTTGATCTGGCCATTGGGAATGATGTGTTGTTTGCCCTGCTCGTCGCGGATCTTGGTGACGCGCATTCCAACCTCTTCCACAACGCCGGCTGCATCGCCGATTTTCACGTAATCGCCGACCAAAAACTGATTTTCGAACAGGATGAAGAAACCAGACACCACATCGGTCACCAGGCTCTGCGCGCCCAGGCCGACCGCGAGGCCGAGGATGCTGGCCGCGGCCAGGAAAGGCGTCGTGTTGATGCCCAACACGCCAAGCATTAACAGGCAAGAGCCGAAATAGAGCACATACTGGCACATCGAATGAAGCAACGGCACCAGAGTCCGGGCTTTTTGATCCACCTCGCCTTCGTTCTTGTAGAGACCAAAGGCGTCGTTCAGCAGCACCTGCAGCAATTCAATGACCACGCGGGTGCCGAAGAAAATGCCAATGCAGGCCACAATCCGCGGGCCAAAATGCTCGGCGTCAATCGCAATGAGATGAAAGGCGCCGACGATCAGCCAACCGGCCATCACATAAACAGCCACCTCGAAGCAGCGCTCGCCGAAGGGGAACAAGCGCGTGACGCGGTCCCAGTAGTTGTACAGGGGTTTTTGGCCCAGGTGCTTGGTGCCGTAATCCGCGACCAAATGCGTGCTGGCCCGGCAGGCCAGCGTCAAGAGTCGGGCCAGAGCCACAATGGCCACGACGTATAGCACAAAGGCAATGGCCGAGACCGCCCAGGTGCCAAGGCCGAGCAGCATGCAGGCCGCGCCCAAGGCCGTGAGACGCACCGAGAGAATGATAAAAACGTCGACCAGATGAAACCAGTGCCGCAATGTGGCCTCGTTTTTGGGATGGCCGAGCTTGGTAAGAGCATAGGTTTCCAGAAGCGGCAAAACACGCCGGAGCACGCGAACCAGCGTGCTTGTCAGGACTGCCAGAACGACCACGCCGCCCACGGCCACGCCAAGCCGTACTATGTCCTCCGGCGTCAGCAAGCTGTACCAATTGCCCAAATCTGCGCGGACATCGCGGCCGGCGAACTGATAGACCACGCCGCCGACGGCCGTCAGTGCCATCACGGTCACGGTAAGCCAGAAGAGCATCGTGTGCCCATGGCGCGTGGCTTCGGCGCTGAATTCCTTGAGTTTATCGGTGCCGGCCCAGCGTGCCAGGCGATTGCTGCTGTGGGTCACTAACCAACGCAGGCCAACGGAAAGGCCTAGCGCCAACAGGACCAGTAGGTGTACGGCGATAAGGTTGGCGAGCAGTCGGCCATCGGCGGCGATCTGAGCGAATGGGTATAACATGAGCCCTCCTGGCATTCCGAAATGAGATGATTCCAACCGACGTGGAAAATTACAGGTTGGCGGGGGGTGTGTCAAGCGCGGTTGGGGGTTGCAATAAGCCCGGGGTGTACGACACGGTTGCGAGCCGCCAGGTGGTTGCTTTGCTCCGCTGTGCCAACGTTGCTCTAGAGCGCCTAACTCAATGACGAGCGGCGGGGCTTATCCCCGCCGGGCCGCGCG
>DASRAT010000789.1:0-6719 GCA_035638015.1 Gemmataceae bacterium
CGTTCCCAGGCCCACAAACCGATCCGGATGGCCGGCGACAACCTCCGCAAGATGATCGTTCAAAAGCCGAGCCAGGTCCAGCGTGTCCTTCGGTTTGGCCCAGTAGCTAAACATTACCGGGACCGTTGACAGCACTTGGACATGGACGCCATGCGCATCGCAATCCGCGAGCCGAGTTCGCGGGTCCCAGCAATTGGACTGAATGTCACGAAAATGCCGGCGGTCAATGAGCATACGGGCACAGCCGGGGCCGTCGTGCTCAAGGCGGACAAAACCGGCATAACCATAACGCCGCCGCAAATTCGGCAAATTGGGCGGAAGAATGTGGGTGTGGATGTCGATTTTGAACATGACAGCTGACACGCTCCGCTTTGCCTAACGGTTAGGGGGCAGGTCTCACGGTTTCGTCGCCATTCGCTCGGCCCACCCAAGCACGAGCTTGGCGATGCGAATCGCCCGGCGATGCTGCTTCTTCGTGATCGGCCCAGCGGCGCCGGGGTAGCGGGTTGCCACGGCGTATTGAGACAGTTTGTCAGCCTGCCGAACGTACTTGGGCACCTTAACGCCATTTATCGAAAGCCGGTCGAGCAGTTCTTCGATGTCGTGAATATAAGGAAAGGGCTCGCCGCGATGCACAAAGACAGCCTTGATGGCTTTTTCGGCCGCCTGTTGGGCGTCAAAACAAAGGTCTTCTAGGTAGGCTCCGGATGTCATGGCTTCAGCGCGTACAAGGTTGCTTTTGGCCCGGTTCAGCCACTCGCGCGGATCAGTTGGAGGATAGCGTTTGGGCGTCATAAACGACTTTGCCCTCCCTCAATGCGGGGTAAAAAACCAGGTATGGTGAATCGCCGTATCGTTCGATGTCAGCGGTGCTGGCTACCACGACATCGACAGACGCCCCTTTACCACTCAGGCCATCCTGAATCTTCGTCAAAAGCCGCCAGTGATTGAATTTGCCTGCCTTGATTACCAAGAAATCGTAATCGCTGTTGGGCCCCATTTCGCCGCGGGCCGCCGAGCCGAACAGGATGACCTTTTGGGGCTGTGCGGCCTCGACAATGCGGCGGACAATGTCGGTCACGATCTTCTTGTCAGGCCGGCTGGTTTTTCGCCGGGGCGTTTTCACAGTGCGTTTCACGAGGGTCACCCCAATGGGAATGGCTGCAGGACGCGACGACGCGTCGGGGTCATTATACGGCAACATCACTTTGGTCTGCCAGGGTTTGCGGCTCGTGGAAATCATGGGCGGCAATGGAAGCCAATAAGAAATGTGGACAATCCACCAAATGTGTCCCATACTTTCCTGTCCTTTGCCCCCGAGGAATACCGTGCGCCCCGACACAACCGAAAACGACATGGGGCGCATTTCGTACTTCAGCACCTTCACCTGCCCCGAAACTGAACAGGCATTCCGCCAAAAGAATCTGCGTCAGGACCTCCGCTTGAGCATCGGCCTTGTGCTGACGGCCGCTGTTGGTGCTATTTTCTTCATCCTTCACGACTTTGCCCTGTTCGGCGCCTCGGCCCAGTTTTTCGGTCTGCTCGCTTTGCGGAGCGCCCTCATCCTTGTTTCCTTGGCCGTCGTGTCCATGTTGCGTCGCTGCTCGTCATCAGTTCGAGCCGACCTCATCGTATTCGTTTGGTGCCTGGTTCTTTCCATGGCACATGCCTATGCCGTCACCACCAGGCCCGTCGGCTTTGTCTGGCACACCTTGATGTGCATCGGCCTGGTTTACGCCATCGTTCCGGTTCCGCTCAGGCTGCAGATCTGCATCGCCGCCATCTTTAGCATCACCATTTTCGGGCTGGAGATTTGGCTAGGCCTCGATGTGCTGTCGCTGGTGCCGCTCGCCGGCGCCTTTGTCCTGATCAACGGCATCGGCATCCTTACCTCATGGCAACTCAATAAAAGACGAAGGCAAGTTCACAGCGCGTGGCTGAGGGAAACAAAGCTTCGTCAGCAGATGGAGCAGGTATTAGCGGAGGTCAAGACGCTGCGAGGCTTGTTGCCCATTTGCGCATGGTGCAAGAAAATCCGCGAGGAAGACCAGTGGCTGCCGATTGAGGAATATGTCCAGGAACACAGCCTGGCTAATTTCACGCACGGCATCTGTCCCCACTGCCTTGGCGAGCAGGGGAATCCTTCGCAATGGCCGCCTGCCGTCACTTTTCCAGCGAACTGCAAGGCCTCCGTTTGATTACCGTTCGCTGCCTTTCACTTCTTCTCCCCCTGCTTCCGCGGATCATCCGCCGGGTTCACGTAGTTGACCTCAAACGGCTCCGTCCCGTGCAGTTGAATGATCGTTTCTCCCTTGGTGACCGCAAAATGACGCATGTTCTTGGGCATGCACATGTAGGAACCGGCTGTCAATTCCTCAGTTTTCGTGGCGTCGAATTTCTCGCCGGCGCCGATCAACAGAGCGCCTTGTAAGACCGTGACGTTTTCGTCCGTCGGATGCCAGTGCGGCGGAATGCGATATCCGTCCGGCAGCTTGGCCCGCATCACGTAAGGCCCCGATTTGGTCGGGTCGCCGACGAGCACTGCCATCTGGGCGCCCGGCGGCAAAGCCGGCGGCGCGGGGCCCCACTTGACGGCGTCGGCCTTTACAACCACGTGCTTGCCATCGCCATGTCCGGCGGGTTGTTGTCCACCGAGGATGGTGGCCGCGGCAAACGCCATGCAACTCAAGGTTACTAGCAGCTTTTTCATGACTCATCTCCTTTTTAAGTTCGATTATTGAGTTCCGAAAACTCCACCCACCATATGTTTCAATTCACCGCCCCACACGCCTTACACGTCCGCAATTTCTCATCCCCCTTGAACGCCTCAATAATCGGCTTGAGCTGCTTCCCCAAATCCACCGTATGGAACTCAGCGTCATAAACAACGGCCCCGCACTTCTGGCAGTACCAGCGCAAATGATCGTCATCCGCGGCCGGGCGAACGTGTTCCACCACCAACCCAACCGTGTTAGCCGGCCGTTGCGGCGAGTGCGGAATGTTCGGCGGCAACAAGAAGATTTCGCCTTGTTTGATCGGAATGTCGCGCGGTTTGCCGTCTTCGCGGATGCGCAGGACGATGTCGCCTTCGATCTGGTAAAACAGCTCTTCGCCGGGGTTGACGTGGTAGTCGGTGCGTTGATTGGGGCCGCCGACGATCATGACCATGAAGTTGCCGTTGAAAAGCATTTTGTTGCTGACCGGCGGCTTGAGCAAATCGCGGTTGTCGGCGATCCACTGGTGCAGGTTGAAGGGCATGAGCATTGACATGGGAGCCTCGCTAAATGACCGTGCCTGATTTGCCGTAGGACAGGATTCCGATCCTGTCCAAACACCGGGACAGGATCGGAATCCTGTCCTACGACTGTGTTGGCGAATTCATGATTTCCGATGCGCCCGCCAACGTTTACGATACACGATAGGCAGTCCACCTTCCACGATGCACGGTTGATGATGTCGCCAAGCCCCCGGCCCCCGGCCATTTTTCATTGCACTCCGGAGCCGTTTCGCTTCTTCGGCCGCGCGGCGGAGCTGGCGTTGCTCGATCAAGCCGTGTCCGATCCGGCTATCAGTGTCGTGGCGTTGCTGGGCCTGGGCGGCCAGGGGAAAACCGCAATCGTGCAACACTGGCTGCAAACGCTCGACTCTCGGCCGCTGGATGGTTTGTTCTTTTGGAGTTTCTATCGCGGCAAGGACGCTGATCTTTGCTTGCGTCAGCTTTACGGCTATGCGGAGCGAATGGATCAGCCGCCGGACGTGTCGGCGAGTTATTGCGTCGATCATCTGTTGCCGGTGCTGCGTCGTGAGCGCTGGGTTATCATCCTGGACGGAGCGGAGGTGGTGCAGCATGAGAGCGGCGATTGGCTGGGTCGTTTCGTGCATCCGGAATTGGCCCGGTTAGTGGAGGAACTGGCGAGCGAACCGATGCCGGGTGTGCTGGTGCTGACGACTCGCTTTCCGCTGCCTGGGCTGGAAAGACGGCACCATGCACGGGTGGTTGACCTGGCGAATCTTGATACAGCGAGTGCACGTGAACTGCTGAAAAGCGTTGGAGTGCAAGGCGCTGACGCTGAATTGGATCATGCCGCCAGCGCAGTTGGATTTCACGCCAAAGCGGTGGAGCTTTTGGGAACATGGTTGACACATTTTGAAAACGCGGATGCACTCCGAGTTCGTGAATTGCCGTTGGCGAAGAATGACGATTGCAGCCCAGAGGAGAACAATGTCGCACGAGTGCTGGCCGCGTTTCACTGCGCTTTGCCGCTGGAAACAAGCGATATTTTGGCGTTGGCGACAGCGTTTCGGCAACCGCCAACCCAGGAGCGACTGCTGGAATACCTGAGTAGCGCGCCGCTACGGGTTATGCTTCACGATGCCTGGAAACGGACATACCCGACATTTCAAGACCGAGGACCAGCGTGGCTCGCCAGTCAAATTCAAGATTTGATAATGCTCCGCTTGTTGGAACGCGTCGGTGACAAAGCCCACCCGGTCATTGACGCCCATCCGTTGGTCCAGCGTGGTTTCGAGCAGTTCCTGGGACCGACTGGGCAACGGCACAGCGCCACGGCCCGTGCCGGATTTCTGCATGGTCGGCCCGATCGCCGGCCGCCAATATCACTCAGGGATGCCCGTGAAGAAGTCGAATTGTTTCACGCTTATTGCGACGCTGGTTTGTGGAACGAAGCCGACAGCATATTCATTGCGCTGGACAATCCCAAACATCGCTTTTTGGCGCCAGCGTTTGAGCGTGATTTGCTGGTGCGTTTTTTCCCCGAGGGAGATTGGCGAAAACCGCCTTTGTGGGATGGCTTCGGCCGCTGGCGGAGTTTGGCGATTTGTCTGGAAATGCTCGGGCAATTCGGCGACGCGCTACAAGTGTATCGGCCGGCAGATGCCGCCTTGACGGGCGATGCGTTGATTGCTCTGGGGCAATTGCAGCCACTCTTGGAACGCGAGTCGGTGCCGCATCCGTGGCAGAATCTGTGGCGGGCGTATCGGGCACATGCGCTCTGTCTGGCGGGGCGAACCGACGAGGCGGTTGCACTGGCGCGGTCGCTGATTCCTGTGGACATCTATGAATGGGTGCATGTTTTTGAGTGCCTGTTGCGAGCGGGGCAACTCACCGACGCGGACGTGCGCGGCATACCGCCGCAGCAAGACGGCTGGCCCAGCGTCGTCCGGCGGCGCATGCTGCTCGAGTGGCGACGCGTGAGTGAACCGGAGGCGGATTTGGAGAAGGACTATCGGGAGCTGGTGGAGGCGTTTGATCGCGGCGGCTTGCCGTGGGAGCGGGCGCTGGCGCGGTTGGGTTTTGGCCGATGGTTGAGACAGCGGGGCAGGACGGCAGAGTCGAAGGGCGTGGCGGTTGAGGCGCTGGAGATTGGTGAGCGGTATGGGATGGGGGTTGTTGTTGGGGAGGCGCGGGGATTGTTGGGGGCGATGGCTGAACAACGATAAGAGGAGCAGACGTTCGGGGCCACGATTCGACAGGAAATACTCGGAGACTAACATGTCAAACGATGAGCCAACCCTTTACGCCTATACGATCGAGCCGGTGTTCCGCCGTGATGCTTCGCAGGTTTTCTTCATTATGCTGGAAGCGAAGCCTGGTCCGGAATGCAAGGATCATGGATTAGTTGGCGGTGCTTTTGTCAATTGCTGGGTCAATGCAGATGACTTACGTTCCGCCGAACTTCGCGCTATGAAACTCATTGAAGAATACGGATGGCGGCCGCATCGATTTGATTCTTGGGAACTGGTCAGTCGCGAAACGTATGCAAACCGCGAGTTGCCCGAAAGTGAAATTCCGGCATTACAAGAAATAATGGAACAGGCCTTCGTTGACGGCGAAGTGGCGACGTTTTATCAGTGGCCGATTGATGCTCCAGATGCTTGAACGAGTCGCGAACCTACGGCGCAAGGCGGGTGGTTTTGCTTGGATGCAGTCGCGCGCATGCTAGCCCAAGGCTGAGCGCATGGCACCGAGCGTCGGGCTACCAACCCTGAACGGATGAGGATAGAATTGATATTCGGTCTTGTGCGTCATGTGACCTTTTGGGGAAACGCCAATGATTTCCAGCCATACGACTCAGGTCGCGGAACGTGCGAAAGCGATCTATAGCCGACAGCTTCAAGCTGACTTGGAAGCGGCCCATGCTGACGGCTATGTGGCCATCGAACCGGAATCGGGCGAGCACTTTCTCGCCGAGTCGTTCGCCGGAGCCGTTGCAGCCGCGCGTGCCGCCCATCCTGACCGCATCTCCTTCGTGATCCGCATCGGCCACCCTGCCGCGATCCATTTAGGAGGATTGACCATTTGAACGGTCGTGTGGATGAATCGTTACGAGCGCTGTTGGACATCGCGATCCGCCGGACGCCATCCGAGGCGCCGACGGTCGTCACGGCCTGGATTGACACGGCATTCAACGGCTTTCTCGTCTTCCCCCACGAAACGATTAAGGAATTGGGGCTCCAGCAGGAGGCTGCAACCGATGCTGTCTTGGCTGATGGCACCCGTGTAACGCTGGAATCGTTTGCTTGCCACGTCGAGTGGTTTGGAGAAATCGCGCCGGCGCAGGTCATCGGCAACAATGGCAAACTGCCGCTGCTTGGCACCGAGCTGTTGGTGAAGAGAAAGCTGCTAATCGATTACGTAACGGGCGTCGTGTCGATTAGCTAAAGAACGTGGAATGTGCCATGCTGGCAGCGAAATTCAA
>DASRAT010000790.1:0-3270 GCA_035638015.1 Gemmataceae bacterium
CGGGCAGCGCAAAGGCGGGTGGTTTCAACTGATAAACTCGCGGATTGCTTTGGGTGAGGGTCTGTGGTGTTGTCTTCAAGGCATGAATGGGTTTGAGGTTTTGGTTTATTTCTCACGACGAGTGTGGCCTGTCTGCCCCGCTCACTCAAACCCTTCATGCCATCTAACGGCGGGTGCGGTGCTTCGGGCGTGCTTGTGCCCGTGGTCCCCGCCGTCGCTGAGCTATTGTCGTTAGGCCGTGGCGGAGCACGCGGAATATTTTACGATTCACGGCTTCGCAGTTGGGCCGGGTTCAGGCAGAGTGGGTCACATCAGGACAGCACTTGCGTTCAGAACATGAGCACCAGTCATTCCCAAGTCGTAGCCGAGGCCAGCAGCCAACGGCCTAACCTTGAGTCGAGTAGGTCTGCGCGCTGCAGGAGGTTATTAGGCCCGAGAGGATGGAGCGCGCAGACTTACTCGACGGTTGGACGAAGCCTGCCGCGATCAAAGGAGTAGGGAAAAGTAAAACCACCGACGGTGGGGAAAGACTTTCTCGTGGAGGTTGGAGGCGCGCCCGCACTCCCCAAAAGCACACCCCATGGGTTGGATCAGCTGTCCAAGCGGTCGTCTTGGCTCTGCAGGCCGGACCGGGAGGCCGCCCACGTTGCGGCAACCGGCGAGTGCGGCCGTGGAGGACAAAAGGCCGCGGCAACGGCGGAATCGAAAGATTGCGCACGGCACGGTCTGTCGCGGGAGTGGCCAAGAGCGGGGACTCATGAGGAATCGATTTTGGCCGGCTGTGGCAAATGCCAATGGCCGCGCGGGTCGATGAAGCCCACCCAGCGCAGCTTGAGACTGCCGCAATGCGGACAGGCCGGTGGGGGCGTGGGCGCCGTCGGCGCGCAGGCGGCGGCGACAGAGGGCGGGCGGCGGCGAAATTTCTCAAGGAAGGCGCGGGCCTTGGGAATGTCGCGGTGCCGGCGGTTGTTGCCCAAAATGCCGTAGTGCCGGATGCGAACCAGGCCCGTGGGCAGAATGTGCCAGGTGAAACGGCGGATGAATTCGACGGTGGACAAAGTCAGGGGCTTGACCTTCGAAGCATCCCGGTAATCGCGGTAGGTGAAGGTCACGGTCTTCTTGTCCGGGTCCAAATGGACGAGGCGTCGGTTGCTCAAGGCCACGCGATGAGTGTAGTTGGCCAGGTAGGCCAGCACGGTGTCCGGTCCGCCAAAGGGTCGTTTGATATACAGGTGCCAGGGCTGATGATAAAGCGCCGAGAGCCAGCGCGCTTGCGCCAGCGGTGGGTTGGCCAACTCGGTGGGCCAACGCAGCGGGTTTTGACGATCGGCCAGCAGGATTTTCAAGCCGGCCAGAAATTTGCCGCGAAATAAACCGGCCAGCGGCCGGACGGGAAAAAGAAATTTCCGTGGCCGGGCCGAGCGCCAGCGCGAGGTGTGGGCGTTCCAGGCGCCGCCGGTGACGATGGCGTGGAGATGCGGATGGAAGTTGAGTTGCTGGCCCCAGGTGTGCAAGACCGCGGTGATGCCCAGGTCCCCGCCCAGACGGTTGCGCCCAAACTCCAGCAACGCCTGGCTGGCCGCGTCAAAGAGCAGCGGATACAACCGTGTGGGATTGATTTGGAGGAGTCGGTGCAGAGCCGTCGGCAATGTGAAGACGGCGTGATAATAAGTCACCGGCAACAGGCTCTTGACCTGTTGTTGAAGCCAGTGCCGGCTTTTGCCGGCCAGACACCGGGGACAATGTCGATCACCACACGAGCGGGCCGCCCAATGGGAGCGCTGACAGTTCTCGCAGGCCAGAAGGTTTGCGCCCAACTGAAAGGTGCCGCAGGCGGCCAGTTGGCGCAGCACCCGCAGGGGCCGCGCCCCCAGGGGCAAGGTTTCCCGCACCGCCGCCAAGCCGGCGCGCAACACTTCACCCACCGTCAAACCAAGGCGATCGGGCCTGTCCCCGTTTCGGGGACAAGCCATGATCAAGAAGTCGGTGGTGGCGCGACCGGCGTCGTCTTGGGCAGGAGCGGCGCCAGCTCGATCAAATCCAGCGGCGAACGAATCTGGCCCATTCGCGCGGCGGTCACGTGCAAATAGCGGGCGGTGGTCAGGAGACTGGAGTGACCGAGCAGCCGTTGCACGACCGTCAGTTCAATGCCGGCCTCGATGCAGTGCGAAGCAAAGGAATGGCGCAGGATATGGATCCCGCCCTTGCGGCGCAGACCGCTCTTTTTGACCGCCCGATAATAGATGTTTTGACCGGTGGCTTTGTTGATCGGCCGATCGGGTTGTTCGCCCAGGAACAACCACGGGCTGTGGTGACCGGGCCGGCCGGCCCGCTGGGCCCGCCAGTACGATTCGAGTTCCTTCAACAAGCGCTGACTCAAGGGCAGCACGCGTTCCTTGGCCCCTTTGCCCTGGCGCACGCGCAGTTGCAGGCGGGCCCGGTCGATGTCGCGGGTCTGCAGTTGGATGGCCTCCGACAAGCGCAATCCACCCGCGTAAACGCACATGAGAAAGGCCCGGTCCCGGGGTTGGGTCGGCGCATTGAGGAGGACCTCCAGTTCGCTGACGGCATAGACCTCGGCCCGGCGCACATTGCGTTTCATGCGCGGAATGCCGGCCAGCAGCGCCGTGGTGTCGCGGCCCAGAATCGTGCCATAAAGGAAGCGCACGGCATTGACGGCGATGTTGACACTGGACGGAGCCAGATGGCGTTGCTTGATCAGATGCTCGATCCAGACCGTGACCTCCTCATAGGAGATCCGATCGGGAGACCTTCGGTAGTACTTGGCCAGATCGGCGACGAAGGCGGTGTAGGCTTGCTGGGTGCGAACGGCCCGGCCACGAATGGCCAGACCCCGGATGTATTTTGCTCGTAAGGGAGTCATAGGCTGGCCATGATGCCAGCCCGTGCGAATAAATCTCAGCTGCTCGTCACTCCGCGTAGCGGCTTCGTTCAACCATGCGCTGCAGCGAAAGGCGGGTTCGGGTCTTCGGGCGTGCTCTGAGCTGCAGGACCCGCCGTCGCTGAGCTTTTGTCTTTAGCCGTCATGTCCACGCTCGTCACATCATTCCCGTCGCTCGCTTCGGAATTGTCACGCGGCTTGCGTGCCGCAGGGCGAGCACCGCTCGCAGACCAAGTGGATGCAGCGGCGATTGCCAGAGTCACGTTTGATGACAGTGCGAACGCTGGCTACATTTACGTGCAGCCATCCCGCGAGTTGAATGTTGTGGAGACGAATATGGTAGGCGTCAAACATGGAGAGACGCTTGA
>DASRAT010000791.1:0-2325 GCA_035638015.1 Gemmataceae bacterium
CGAGCGGCTCGGCCTCCGCGGGAACCATGCCGATCAAATCAGTGATGTCGATCAACCCGGCGGGCCTACCACTCCCATCCACTACGGGCAACTCACTAATCTTGCGGCGGCTCAACACTTCGACGGCATCGATAACTCTTGTGCCCAGCGTGACGGTGATCGGCCCCGGCGTCATCACTTCACGGATGGGGCGATCCAATGCGTGGTCACGGCGTTGTTCAAACAACCGGGCCAAATCGCTGTCGGTAAACAAGCCGCGCAGTTTGCCGTCATTGTCGGTCAACATCACGGCGCCGGTCCGCCGGCCACGCCGCCGCGCTTGACTGAAAACCTCGCGCACGGGAGCATCCTGCGAAGCCAAACGAATCTCGTCGCCCTGGCGCATGATCGCATCGACCTTGAGCAACTTGCGGCCAAGGCTGCCAGCAGGGTGATAGCGGGCGAAGTCCTCACGTGTGAATTCGCGCAGCCTGGTCAGCACAAAAGCCAGCGCGTCACCGACCGCGATCATCGCCGTGGTGCTGGTGCTGGGCGCCAAACCGAGCGGGCAGACTTCTTCCAACGGCCCGAGCACAATGGCCACGTCGGACTTGGTCGCCAACGTGCTGTGGCCGACACTGGTCAAGCCAATGATGGCCGTCGCCAATTGCCGCAGCGGCCCGAGCAAGCGGACAATCTCTTCGCTCTCGCCGCTGTGGGACAAAGCCAAAACGACATCGTTGGGATGGACCATGCCGAGGTCGCCATGCACCGCGCGCGTGGCATCTAACACGTAAGCACGGCTGCCTGTCGAATTGAGGGTGCCGGCGATTTTTTGGCCAACATCCGCCGATTTGCCGGTACCGGTGACGGCGATCCGTCCCGCACAGCTTCGCAACAACTCAACTGCTTCCAAAAAGGTGGCATCCAGCCTACCGGCCACCAGGTCCAAAGCTGCCGCCTCGGCGCGGACAATCTGCCTGGCATACGTTAGCCTGTCGGCGGGCAGCGTCAGTGGTTCGTCGGTGTGGATTTTGAGCGTCATGTTGGCCATCCGTGGCTTTGCCGGGCTGTTCCAGAATGCCCAGCTTAACGCGGAATCCGCGCGGTTTCCCAAGTCGTGCCGACTATAGCGGCGGCGGCGGGAAATGCAAGCGCAGCGGCCGCGCGGTGTCCTATCTGTTATCGGCAGATTGCCTGGATTGTGTGAATTGCGGATTTTGGAAGTTTGCGGGAGCCACGGACATTTATGATAGTTGTTATTTCCCGGGCAATTCCCACAAATGAAAATCAGGCCCCGGCTCCTTCACCATGCAGCCGACCGCTCGCGAAAGCAGCACCAAGGCTGGGCCATCTTCAGGATGTTCGTTAAGCAAGTTTCCCAAGACCCGCACCGCCGTGCGGAAATTGCCGGCCTCGAATTTCTTGAGGGCGCCTTCGTATTCCATTTGCAGGGGAGTCCAGATCGGCTTGGTCGCGGCCGCCAGCTCGAACAACTCCACCGGTTCGGAGATATTCACCACTTTGGCCAGGCCGATGCGGCGGACGGCAAACTTGTCATCCAGTAAGTCCTTGGTGGCCCGCGTAATCAAGAGGCGCGTCTTGAGGTGCTTGGTGGCGCCCTGAACGCGGCTGGCCAGGTTGGTGGTGTTGCCCAGGGCGCCGAACTTGAGCTTGGTTTTGGTGCCGACGTTGCCGACGCGCGCCACGCCGCTGTTGATGCCGATGCCCAGGTCCATGGGGGCCTTGAGACGGGCGTTCCATTGCTCGTTTAGTTTGGGCAGATGGCCGAGCATTTCCAGGGCGGCCCGGCAAGCGCGTTGGGCGTGGTCGGGTTGTTCGACAGGTGCGCCCCACATGGCCATCAATTCGTCGCCGATGTAATCGACGACGATGCCGCCATGCTCTTGAACGCAGTCGGCCATCGCACCCATGACCTGGCCGATCCATTCCACGGTCGCTTCCGGGCCCAGGTGTTCGCTGTTGGTGCTGAATTTCCGCAGGTCGACGAAGAGGATGGTCACCTGCGTATCGCGGCCGCGGAGGATGTCGGGATTGTCGATGAGCTGGCGAGCCAACGCGGGCGACATGTGAGCTTCGAGCTGGACCTTGGCGCTGATGGCGGCTTGTTCGTGGTCGAGCCGGGCCAATCCCGCCGCCACACCGCTGGCCAGCACCTCGGCGAGCATGGCCTCGAGCTTGGTGATTGGCGCGGGGACACCTCCACCGCCGCCGCTTTGACCGCGGTCGCCGTAGATGGCGCCGATGACGTCGCCCTTGGGGCTGAGGATGGGGGCGACCACCACGGCTGTCAGGTCGGCCAAGCTGCCTTGCGAATTGGGGACA
>DASRAT010000792.1:0-4168 GCA_035638015.1 Gemmataceae bacterium
CGGGCGGCCCGGGCAGGATTGAAGCCGGCTTGCTAGGTGCCCAAGTAGGCCGGATCGCCGGAACTCGTATTTTACGTGGCCCTGGCGGCATTGTGCCAAGGGCCTATTTCGCCAATCGCGCCTGTGATGCGGTTGCTTCCACGGTCAATCTCGCTCCCGGCGCCCCTTGACCCAGGCGAGCCAGCAATTGCCGGGCTTCGGGCGTGCCGATCCGCTCCAGCACTTCCAGTGCTCGAAGGTTGCGCGCTTCCTCCCCCAAGGCCACGGGTCCGTCCAGCCGTTCGAGCAATTTCTTGGCTCGGGCTTGCACCTCGGCCGATGTGGGGTTTTCCACCGCTGCCGCCAGCGCCTTACGGGCCTGGCCTTCCAGCTTTTCCAGGTCTTTCATCGCTTTTTCCCGGACGGTGAAGGTGTCGCTGTCCAGTTCCGCGATCAGCTTGTCGATCAAGCCCACCTCGACGGCCGGCACAGGCTCGAGTTTTTTCGCCAGCAGCGCCACGGCTTCCTTGGGCTGATCGATCATGTCCCCCATCGCAAGGAAAGCAATGGACGGGTCGTCGTGTCCAAGTTCGGTCCAGCAGCGTTCCAGGATTTTGCCGTCGGCTTTGACTGGCTTGACGGCGGCGCGGGAAGCGGCGTCCCAGACGATGATGTTCTGGTCCAAACCGACGGAGATCAACATTTTGCCGTCTTGGGAAAATGACAAGCGCTCGATGGCGCCGTGATGTCCGCTGAAACAGCGCAGTTCCTCACCGCTGTCTGTTTTCCAGAGCCGCACGGTGCCGTCGCTGCCGCCTGAGGCGACGATGTCCCCCTTGGGTGCGAAGGCAACGGCCAGGACCATTCCTTGGTGGCCGTAAAAACCGCGCAGCGGTTTGCCTTTGGCCAGGTCCCACAAGCAGACGGCGTTGTCCGCGGTGACGGCGAGGTGGCGGCCGTTCGGCGCGAAGGCGAGGCCGAACTCGGCGTTGGAGCATAAGGTTCGCAGCCGGCAGCGCTCCTTGCCGGTCGCCATCTCGAAGAGGCACAACTCGTCCGCTTCGGTGAGGACCAGGAGGAGCTTGCCGTCCGGAGAGAAGGTGGCGCTGTCCATCGAGACCTTGGCAAAGGACCGGATTTGCTTGCCGCTGGCCACATTCCAGATCCGCAGGGTGCCGCCGGTTTCCGCGGAAACAACCAGTTGCGCGTCCGGCGACAAGGCGATGATGCCGGCAGAGTCAACGTTCGTCACCACCTTGCCCAGCTCCCTGCCTGCCGCGGCGTCCCACAAAAAGATGCTCTTTTCCTTGCGATCAAACCACGCGCCCGTTTGGCCGTCGGCCGTCAGCTTGACGCGACTGGCTTCCTTGGGCGGGCCTTGAGCGGCGTGGATTTCGGCGCCCGTCATGGTGTCGATTTGGCGGACGGTGCCGTCGGCGGCCCAGACCACGAGCGCGTGGCCGCCGTCCGCCACGCCCAGCCCTTTGAAGCGCTGCGTTTCCCTGACGATCTCTTTCGCTTCGCCGCTGAGAGCATCCCACAGGCGCATGCCGCCATTGCCTGACGCCGACGCGATGGTGGCGCCGCTGGGCGAGATCGCCAGCACGGCAACTTCCGAGCCATGTCCCTTGAGGATTTTGTCCGCGCCCGTGGGTAGGTGCCACAGGTGCAAATTGCCGCCGCGGTCGCCGGCGACGATCTGCTTGGAATCCGGCATGAACGCCACGGCGGTGAAGCGCGTGTCCGGCGGCGACAGCTTCTTGATTTCTTCCTCCGTGGTCCTGTCCCAGACGCGGACGCTGCCGTCGTTGCTGGCGGAGGCGAGCAACTGGCCGTCGTGCGAGAAGGCAATATCCGAGACCCAATTGTCGTGTTCGTAAACGCGCATGCGTTTGTTGGCGACCAAATCCCAAAGGTAAATGCGTCCGGAAAAAACGGCGGCGAATTGCTTTTCGTCCCTGGAGAAGGTCAGGTTGCTGATGCCGTAAATGGCCCGGCTCAGCTTGGGCGTGGGCAGTTCCTTGCCGCTGACCAGGTCCCACAGGTGCAGAGCGCACTCGTCGGTGTGGCGGTTGTTTTCGCCAATCGCCAGCAATTTGCCGCTGGGCGCCACGGTCAGGGCGTAGGCTTCCATCTTGAGTTGAATCTTGTGAAGCTGCTGGCCGTTCGTGGGGTTGAGCACCACGACGGTGTTGCCGCTGGGATCGGCCACGGCCAGGACCTTGCCGTCGGCGCTATGGGAGCCCAGAAACCGCGCATGACTTTCCGTCAAGATCTTGCGGACGACTTCCTGCTGGTTATAGATGCCGACGCGAATCACGCCGGTAGTCTGAGTTCTTTTGGTGAGCGGCCACGGCACCTGTTTGCGGTCGAATTGCCACAGTTCCTTGCCGGTCGCCAACTCCCATTTGTGAAAGGCGAGATCGGTGCCCATGGAGAGCAGCCCTTTGCCGTCGGGCGTGAAAGTCAGCTGGGTGATGGCGGTCTTGTGCCACATGCGCACTGTGCCGTGGCGTGCGAGGGCGCCGTCGGGCAAGGGAACGCCGCTAAAATCGAGCGGCGGCGGTTTTTGCTGGGCTGCCGAGGGCGGAACCAAGACTGCGGCCAACGTAAGCAGTGAGCAAATTGCAATAACGCAGCGAAGATATGGCACCATCGGTTCCTCCCGAGTGCAGAGTGAGGCGGGATGTCGCGCCAATTAGCAGCCACGTTAGAATAGCGGAACAGGGGCGGCTGGGTCCAGACTGGTTGTCCCTCATGGCCCCGGAGTCGCGTAGACAATCCGCTGGCCTCCAAAGGCAGTGTTGGGCGCCACCATTGCCTCTCGGCGTGCGCCCAGGAGTTGAACGTCAAAGAAATCCAGAAATCCCGCATGACCAAGCAATGCCCATCTCAAAGGCACTGTGGCAAACCCGACCACCGCGTTCCACTCAAAGGCCTCAAAACCATCGGAGAGAAGAAGCGTTACAGGCGCGTAACTAACGTTAACGAGAGTTCCCCCAACTACTTTTGCCTGCCCCTTGGGCGCCGTGGCCAGATCGACGCCCAAGCGTGTTGCCAAGTGGAGGGGAAACACAGTGTCGTCTGCTGCACAATCGATGCAACCGTCCACGGGTGGCAACGTCAATGGGCCGAGGATTTGAATAGGGACGACGGGTCGATAACGAAACCGGCGTCCGCCCAGGGCAGGAGTCGGCTGACGCACTGGAAGACGCAAATAGGAAAACTTCACGGACCGCCCTCGTCCGCCACACCCAGGAGATCATCATCGCCGGGAATGCCTTCGATCACACAAAGGGCGGGATCCTCGCCGCAGGCCAGCAATATGCCGTCGAGCAGCGCCGGATTTTGTGCATTTGCTGCGACACGAGTGCCGTCTGGGCTCCACGCCACCCACTGCCCCATGTACTTTTCCAATTCTTCGACAGGAAAGGCAGCGCGGTTTGCCAAAAATCGGCGTCTCATTTCCAGGTAGCGTGGCATGTCGAGAGGCATGGTTATTTTCTCCGCAATAGCCAATGCTGATTTTAGCAGGCCGCAAGCGTCGCGGTCAATGACTTCGCAACTTCGACGCTGGCTGTCTAATTCGTTAACCGCGCGTGAGCGGCGTGCGCTTCCACGGTAAGGCGCGCTCCCGGCGCCCCCTTGGCGAGTCGAGCCAGCAAGGCTCGTGCTTCCGCGGTGCCGATTCGTTCCAACGCCTCCACGGCGCGGACAATGCGTAATTCCGCTGGCGCTAGCAGTGGCGCATCCAGTCCTTCCAGCAGCTTCTTGGCTCGCGATTGCACCTCGGCCGATGGCGGCTTGGCCAGCGCCGCTTCCAGGGCCTGTCGCGCTTGCCCTTCGAGCTTCACCAGGTCTTTGCTGGCTTTTTCCCGGACGGCAAAGGATTCGCTGTCAAGTTCGCCGATTAGCTTGTCGATCACAGCGGTCTCGACAGGCGGCACGGGCAGGAGTTTCTTGTCCAACAAGGCGACCGCTTCCGCGGGCAAGTCGATCATGTTGCCCATGGCTTGAAAGGCGATCGACGGATCGTCATGGCCCAGGTCGGTCCAGCAGCGCTCGAGAATTTTGCCGTCCGCCTTGGCTGGTTTGACGGCGGCGGCCCGCGACGTGGCGTCCCAGACGAGGATGTTTTGGTCCGCGCCCACGGAAATCAGCGTCTTGCCGTCGGCCGAAAATGTCAACC